>JASFFJ010000005.1:0-34510 GCA_050124355.1 Desulfobacterales bacterium
ACCTGGCCGCCTATCTTCTCAGTGACCAGTCTGAGATGATGACAGGGTCGTTGATTGATCTGAGCCAAAATGTGATCGGTGCCTGGGACTAAGTATACATATTCGCAATTATGGTAACGTGATATTTTACCACAGAGGACACAGAGAGCAGAGAGAAAAATATAAAAATCAGCCCTCTGTGAACTCTGTGCTCTCTGTGGTTTAATTATAATCGATCATAATACGTGATTGAATTTATGAAACAAAGCACTAAGGTTATGAAAATCAGGCATAATGGGTTCTTAGATTTCACCAAATTTTAGATTTTACACTAAAATGGAGATACGTTGTGGACAATAAAATTAAACTTGGAATTACGGAATGGTCGTTACCCGTTGATGGGCCCTATGGGTGCAAAATTGCAGCAGAAATCGGCTTTGAGGGTATCCAGTTGGATGTGGGTAGTTATGAAAGAAATTTTCCCAAAACCAAAAAAGTTGTGCAGGATGCCTACCTGGAAGCCGCCGAAAAATACGGTATAACCTACACGGCCATCGCATGCAATGAATTGGACAATTATAATATGGTGGCTCCCAAAGGGTATAAAGATAGAACGATCGCACTGCAGACCATTATCAGCGCAATCGATGCAGCGGTGGCCATGGACATCCCTATTGTTATGGTGCAAAGCTTTCTGGCAAGTGCCATTGAAACCGAGCAGGATTTCACCCGCGCCGTCAATGTCATCAAGTATGTGAGTGAATATGCCGGTGACAAAGGAGACGTAACCATAGGAATAGAAAATCTGCTATCGGTTGACGGTCTCATGCGACTTATTGAAAAAGTGAACAACCCCAAGCTAAAAATCTATTTCGATACCCAGAATTATTATTTGCACGAAAAAGTGGATGTCGCCGCCATGGTTAAACCACTTATCTCTTATATTTGTCAGGTCCATGTAAAAGACGGCCATAAAAAGGATGTTGAACCCAGCGGGGCGTTGCTTGGGGAGGGAGCCAGCGGCTTTTATATAACCATTGATGAACTGAGAAAATATGAGTATACAGGTTGGCTCATCTCCGAAAATTTTTACGATCGGGGTCCCATCAGTCAGTTAAGTGAGGATCCCGTTGAGCTGATGAAAAAAGATTTTAAAGTGATGAGTGACATTCGCTGGTAATTCAGTAAGATCTCAAATACATTGGTTCCGGTGTCGCCGGATTGGGAGGATAGCATTCATGACCGATTTACTGTTTGATTGTTTAAAAAACGAAACCCTGGGGCCTGCAATTTCGGAAAAGGAAACCGGAAAACTTTCCAATGATGTGCTTGAAAAATTGGCCAACTTCAAAGTCTACCCCCGATCCATCACAGCGGCCAATAACACCCTCTACTTCCTGGGACGCCGGGAAAAGGACAAGATTTTGGGCCTTATTTCAGAGAGCCCTCGATCCGGAGAGAAATTCGAAGGACAGCAGAAAAAGGCCTCTTTAGGGGGTAAAGACCTATACCTCACAGTGGCCCCGACCCTGCCTGCAAATGCCGCGCGTATGCGGGAGGCCCTTTCTTTTTTAAAGCCCCGACTTCTGGGGACCCAAAAATCCGCCGGGTGCGGCGACCGTTTGGCCCTGGCCACTCCGGGCCATATCAGGGCCATTCGAAAAAGCAGCCTGGCCCCGATTTACGCTCAACAGTCCGTCCGTGAAAACGAACGTACCGGTCGGTCGCCGCAGCAAGTCTTAGACGACGCCATGTGGGGGGTGCTCCAGGAAGGTTGGCGGGAAGGATACGGCGCCGATGCCGATCACTTGAAAACCAGGGCCGATCTCGATGCCTTTGCGTCCGCCGGTTACACCTTCTTCACCATCGATCCGGGCGATCACGTGGACGATAGATCCAATACGGCTTCTCAGGAAGTGCTAAAAGAGAAGTTCGAAAACCTGCCCTGGCAGAAACTCGAATACAAACCCGGAGACCTGATAACCGCGATGGCCGAAAGAAAGCACCAGGTGGACGATATGACGGTCAGCGTCTATCGTGGTGACCTGATGCGAGCCGCGGTGAAATATGGCAAGGTCGTGGCCCACACGCTGGACATGTATCGCCACCTAACCCGGATCATGAGTGAGCGACCCTTTGAAATGGAAGTCAGCGTGGATGAGACCGAATCGGAGACATCTTTGACCGAGCACATTTATATTGCCTCGGAGTTGAAACGGCTGGGTGTCGAATGGGTCAGTCTCGCGCCCCGGTACGTCGGTGATTTTGAAAAAGGTGTGGATTATATCGGCGATTTGGAATTCTTCCGGGACGCTTTCAAAGGCCATGCGGCCGTTGCCCGTGCCTTCGGGCCATACAAGCTGAGTCTTCATTCCGGATCGGACAAATTCAGCATCTATCCCATTGCAACCGAATTGACCGGCGGCCTGGTGCACCTCAAAACCGCCGGCACCAGCTACCTTGAAGCGTTAAGAACCATCTCCCGATTCAACCCGGGCCTGTTTCGCGAAATCGTTCGTTTTACCGTCGAGCGTTATCCTGAAGACCGCGCTACCTACCATGTCTCAGCCTTGCAGGACAAAATGCCCAGGCTTGATGTAACATCGGATGAGGATTTGCCGGAAATGCTTGAAAATTTTCATGCCCGGGAAATACTGCATGTCACCTATGGTTCGGTGCTCAACAGCCCGAAGTTGAGGGAACCCTTTTTTGACGAATTAATCAGGCACGAAGAAGCTTATACGCAGACCGTAGAGGCCCATTTTGACAAGCACTTCAAAGCGTTTGAATAGGTAGCGCAATATACTTTGTGCCTCGAAATCAAACCGACGAGTCGATGACAAACATATACTGGTGGTGAGGCGAAAGGATACTGGATACTGGATATTGGATTAGATAGGTATTCTGCCAATTTTATAAAGTAAAAAGGGGCGTAACGACCCATGTTTCCAGCAATCACTGACCAGCATCACGTAATTTATAACCAGAAACAGTATCCTTGAACTGACTAACCGATAAACGCTTTCATTGGAGAACGTCATGAGTTACTTGGAAGACCTTTTCAGCCTGGAAGGCCAAACAGCTATTGTGGCCGGTGGGGCCGGTGTGATCGGCGTTAGCATGTCCCAGGCCTTGCTCAAGGCCGGGGCCAACATCGCAGTGTGGAGCCGCACCCAAAGGTCAATTGACCAGGCCCTCGATCAGCTGAATCGCGATGATGGCGCTTCGGATTCCACCTTCGGCTGCCGGGTGGATACCGGCAACGAGGCCGAGGTCAGAGAGTCCCTGAAGGCAACGGAAGCGGCCCTGACCTCGCCGGATATCCTTATCAACGCGGTTGGCGGTAACTTGGGCAAGTCCCCATTTATCCAAAGCGATCTGGAACAGTTTGAAAAAGTGCTGAAACTGAACCTGACTGCCGGCCTGATGGTTCCCACCAAAGTGGTGGCCTCCTATTGGATTGAAAAAAAAATACAAGGGTCGATTATTAACCTGACCTCGATGGCCTCCTATCAGCCGCTGTCGGGTGTTTGGGGTTACGATGCCGCCAAGGCCGGCGTGCTAAACCTGACCCTGGCTACAGCCAATGAATTCGCTCCTTACGGCATTCGGGTCAACGCCATCGCCCCCGGGTTTTTCCTGGGCAAGCAGAACCGCGCCCTTTTAATCGACCAAAAAACGGGTGAATACACCGACCGCGGCAAGGCCGTCATTGCTCATACTCCTTTCAGACGTTTTGGTGAGCCCCAGGAACTGGCCGGCGCCACCCTGTTTCTAGCCAGTGCCAAAGCTTCCGGCTTTGTTACCGGGGTGTCCATCCCCGTGGATGGCGGATTTCTGGCTTTTAATGTATAGCCGCCACCTTGTCCGCGAGCGTCCGGTCTGATCGGGAAAGAAACCTAACCGGAACCTTAAAAGGTTCAAATATGCCAATTTAAGCGATTTAGATTATGGGAGCGGCTTCCAGCCGCGAATATGCAATTTTGGCTATAGAACGACTTTTTTTCGCGGCTGGAAGCCGCTCCCACGAGAAATTGATGAAAGGTAAAGCGAATAACGATGACAACCAGAAATCACGAAGTAACTATATCTGCGGAGGCAGTTAAGTCCATTATCGAAGCGGACACGCCCAAAGAATTGTATGAGGACAAGCGGGTGCTGGTTCTGACCCCGGATACCACCAGGACCTGTCCCTTGCCGATGATGGTGCAGTCCATAAGGGAAACGATCGGCGGCCGAGCTTCGAAGCTGGATTTTATGGTGGCCCTGGGCACGCATCGGCCGCTTTCGGAAGAAAAGATACTAAAATTATATGGCCTTAGCCGAGAGCATCAACGGGAAAAATTCACCGACTCCCGATTCTTAAATCATAGATGGGACTTGCCTGAAACGTTAATCCAGATGGGACAAATTACCCGAGAAGAAGTGGAATCGGTGTCCGGCGGACGTTTAAGTGAAACGGTGTCCATCGACATCAATAAAGCAGTCTTTGACTATGACCTGGTGTTTATCCTAGGACCTGTATTTCCTCACGAGGTGGTTGGATTCTCCGGCGGTGCCAAGTATCTCTTTCCCGGAATTTCCGGTGGAGAATTCCTGCATTTCTTCCACTGGCTCGCGGCCATCATCACCTGCCGAAACATCATCGGCTACAAAGACACGCCGGTGCGACAAGTTATTGATAAGGCTTTTGAAAAAATAGAGACACCGGTTCATTGCGCAGCTATGGTCGTCGACCACGCGGGCGGTTTGGGCGGCTTTTATGTTGGAGACTATCGAAGCGCCTGGTCACAAGCGGCCGATCTTTCTGCTAAAATGCACATTGTTACCAAAAAGGTGCCGTATCAAACTGTTTTGGGACGAAGTCCGCATCGGTATGACGAAATCTGGACCGCCGGCAAAGTGATGTACAAGCTGGAACAAGCGGTTGCCCAAGGAGGAGACCTGATTATCTATGCCCCCCATATTAAAGAGATCTCGACCACTTGGGGGGAGTACATCGAAAGAATCGGCTATCATGTCAGGGATTACTTTCTGACCGACATGGACCGCTTCAGAGACATCCCCCGAGGTGTCCTGGCCCATTCCACTCACGTCCGGGGTAGCGGGACTTTTGAAAACGGTCTTGAAAAACCTGATGTTAACGTCATCCTGGCCACCGGCATCCCCAAAGAAACATGTAAACGCATCAATCTGGGTTACATGAATCCCGATGATATCGATCTCTCCCGCTATATCGATAAGGAAGACCAGGGAATATTGTTCGTCGATAATGCCGGGGAGACATTATACCGATTGGGAATTGACACGGAAGGTACCCAGCCTTAAGATGAACTTTATCACATCAACTCAGGCATGCATAAAAATAAGATCTTAAGGGGGAAATATAGTCTAAAAATGTATGGTAACACCAAGGTTGAGCGGTTCGAGGTTCAAAGTTCAGGGTTGAAAAACTCCCAACGAGCTCATATCAAAGGGATTCAACTGTCAAGAGTTAGGAGCGCCTATTCACCCAATGGATAAAGCTGGGTATTCCGGATCTTGATCAATATATTATGCAGTTTCAAACAGTTTTAACCTTTGAACCTGGAACCCTGAACCTGGAACCGATAATTTTAGGTATAAGTAAGGAGGTTGTATGAATTTATCAGATTTTGGATTGATCGGGCTGGCCGTAATGGGCGAGAATCTGGTTTTAAACTTGGAAAGCAATGGATTCAAGGTCGCGGTATACAATCGCACCACCGATAAAGTGGAGAACTTTGTCAAAGGCCGCGCCAAAGGCAAGCAAATTAAGGGGTGCTATACCCTCGAGGAACTTGTGAGCAGTCTTAGCCGTCCGCGCAAAGTGATGCTGCTGGTCAAAGCCGGTCAGGCGGTCGATAAATTGATCGAACAATTAGTGCCATTGCTGGAATCCGGCGATATCATTATTGACGGTGGCAACAGTCATTTCCCGGATACCATTCGCCGCACCGAATTTGTGGAGTCCAAAGGGCTGCTTTACATTGGCACCGGCGTTTCGGGTGGGGAAGAAGGCGCCTTGCTGGGACCCTCCATCATGCCCGGCGGTTCACCCGCTGCCTGGGAACATGTGAAGGACATCTTTCAAAAAATCGCCGCCAAGACGGATGAAGGCCAAGCCTGTTGCGACTGGGTCGGCGAAAACGGCGCCGGACATTTCGTCAAAATGGTACACAACGGCATTGAATACGGCGACATGCAGATGATCTCAGAGACCTATCATTTGATGAAAAAAGGCCTGGGCATGAGCAATCAAGCCATGCACGAGGCGTTTGCCCAATGGAACCGGGGGAAGCTGGACAGCTATCTGATCGAGATTACAAGGGACATCCTGGCCTATAAGGATGAAGAAGGCCGGTATGTTTTGGATCTGGTACTCGACGCAGCCGGGCAAAAAGGGACCGGCAAATGGACGGCCATCGCCGCACTGGATGAAGGGCAACCCTTAACCCTGATCGGAGAGGCCGTCTTTGCCCGGGCGCTCTCTTCATTCAAGGCGGAACGCGTCAAGGCCTCTGAATTGCTCATCGGGGCCGAGGGCCAATTTAAAGGCGACACCGATCAATTCGTCAACGATTTGGAACAGGCCCTGTACGCATCCAAAATCGTCAGTTACGCCCAGGGGTATCAACTCATGCGGGCGGCGGCCGAGACGTATAAGTGGCGTTTGAACTATGGCGGCATCGCCCTCATGTGGCGCGGGGGCTGCATTATTCGCTCCGTCTTTTTGGGGAAAATCAAAGAAGCATTTGAACGTGATCCTGATTTGGTGAATTTGATTATAGATCCTTTCTTTAATGAAGAAATTCAAAAGGCCCTGCCGGCCTGGCGCCGGGTTGTCAAGACCGCGGTGGAATTGGGTATTCCTGCACCGGCGCTCAGCGCCGCATTGGCCTATTATGACGGCTATCGTTGCGAACGGTTGCCCGCCAACTTGCTCCAATCGCAGCGGGATTACTTTGGCGCCCATACCTACGAGCGGGTGGACAAGCCCCGGGGGCAATTTTTCCATACCAACTGGACCGGCCGCGGCGGCACAACGGCCTCAAGTACCTATAACGCATGAACCTCGGCACGGATAAACCCCTTAGTTGTATAAACAACATGTCAAAGAGTAGCTAAGGGTTTGTAACTATGAACTATATTGTGCCGAAACGACATTCTATGAGAAATCACCCATGGTGAGTTTGAAGGATGGTGTCAATTTTGCCATGTTGTTTACCCTTCGGGAAAGCCGGAGAACTTCAGATCCTGCGTTGTCAAGGGATTGCGGTAAAACAAGTACAGCTTCACCCTTGACGCCTTGACTCTGAAGCCCTCCGACTTTTGCAACGTTGGGATGAGACGAAGCTCGCATCTCATTTTACCCGGAGTGAGCGTCCAGGACTTGGTGGCAGACAGATTGGCGGTTCCGAACAACACCATAGATAAAAATGAATACCAGCGTTGCCCATGGAGGCAATGCCAACAGAAAGGATGTTTTCAATGCAAATCGAATTGCGAAAAAATTGTGATTATGCCCTACTGGTGCCCACCAGCATGGGCGTGCGCTTAACGCCTTTAGGTGGTCAGCCCGTGCACTGCAGTGATACTTTCACCTTGAGGGCTACCAGCGCCGAGACCAACGTTGCCAGCGTCTCATCCTATCTGGGTCTGCCGGTAAAAGTGCTGACGATCTTTGTCAAAGATAATCCTTTTGCGCAGTTTATCAAAGACAATTTGGCAAGCCGTCACATGGATTACGAGGGCAAAGAAATCGACCAGGGCGGTCCCTGGGGATATCGTCACCAGATCAATGTGGCCGACAGCGGTTACGGCTCCCGTGGCCCGCGCGTCTACAACGATCGTGCCGGTGAGGTCGGCCGGACGCTGAACGTGAAGGACTTCGAGCTCGACCATATTTTCGAACAGCAGGGTGTCAAGATCGTACACATGACCGGCTTGGTCGGCGCACTATCGTCCGAAACGGGCACTTTTTGTCTACAGCTTGCCCAAAAGGCCAAGCAATATGGAACCCGCATCTCCTTTGACCTCAACTACCGCGCCACGTTTTGGAAAAATCGCGAGCAGGAGCTTCGCGATCTGTTTAGCGAGATTGCGAGCCTGTCCGATATCCTGGTCGGAAACGAGGAGGATTTCCAGCTTTGCCTGGGGATCGAGGGTCCGGAAGCGGGTGGTGACGACCTCGCCAACAAAATTGATCGGTTTAAAGGGATGATTGAACGCGTTAGACAAGCCTTTCCAAATGCCGGTGTTTTCGCCACAACCCTTCGCCAGGTAGTGAGCACCAATTGCCACTTGTGGGGCGCCATCATGGCCGTCGGTGATCAATGGCATGCCGTCGAACCCCGGGAAATTACCGTACTCGATCGTATCGGTGGCGGAGACGGATTTGTCGGCGGTTTGCTCTACGCCATTCTGAAAGGCTGGGACCCGGAAAAATGGATTCAGTTCGGTTGGGCCAGCGGTGCGCTGGCCACGACGCTTTACACCGACTACGCGCAGCCTGCGGATGAAGAGCAAATTTGGAGCATCTGGCACGGAAATGCCCGCGTCCAGCGTTGACCGGCTTGACAGGAATCCAGCCGAGATAAGCTGACCTGCAGACCCCCAATTTTCATCGTTAGGTAACGCCTGCGGCGTGACCTGATCTTCAGGCTCAATGGATAAGCTGCCGGCATCGATCAAGTTTGCACCCAACAAGCATGCCCTTGCGGCAACGATCGGACTTTCTGAATTCTCATCACGCCAAGAAGGTGTGCGGGGTGGCTTATGATTTGAGTCCAACGGTGGCAGGCATTAGGGCTCAAGCTGTGCTGATAAGTTCTCTTGACACCACGATTAAGCCGTATATACTGGAGCGCAGGCAATCGTAGCAGCGATCCTACAAACCATAGCAAGAAAGGAGGTTCGTATGAAAAGAATCGTTTTTATGTTGCTGCTGGCGGTAGTTTTCGGGTTTAGTGGGTTTGCCACCGTCCATGCAGCGGAAAAAGTGCTCCATATTTACGAAGCATTTGATACAGAAGAGGCAAAATATTATATCGAGGCTTTCGAAAAGGAAACCGGAATCGATGTGGTTTGGGTCAGGATGTCTTCCGGTGAGGTTTTGGCCAGGGTTGAGGCCGAAGCCGCCAATCCACAGGCCACGGTATGGCATGCAGGCTCTAATACGTCCCATATAAATGCCGCCTCAAAAGGTTTGCTGGCCCCTTACAAACCCAAAACAGATTTCGAGTTGGCGGACACGCTACACGCCGAAGACTGGGCTTGGACCGGATTTTATTCCGGGGCCATCGGGTTTGTCAGCAATACCAAGTTTTTAGAGAAGCAGGGCGTCAAGGCCCCTACCTCCTGGGATGATCTTCTCAATCCCGCCTTTGCTAAAAATGTTGCCATGGCCTATCCCTATACTTCCGGTACGGCCTATACAACTTACGCGACCCTGATTCAGATGCATGGCCTTGAAAAAACGCTGGACTGGTGGGAAAAATTCGACAAACAAAGCATTCATCAGTATACCAAATCGGGTACCGGCTGCATCCCCATGGTCGGGTTGGGAGAGGTCGCCGTGGGAATATCGTTTTCGCATGACATTCTCGCCAAAGGGGTCAATAAGGGTTACCCGGTGGTGATGACATTTCCCAAAGAAGGCACCGGCTATGAAATCGGCGGCCTGTCTCTCATCAAGGGAGGTCCTGAACCGGAACTGGGCAAACAATTTATCGACTGGTGCTTCACCGAAAAAGCCCAGAATCTTTTTCAGAAATATAACCGCTTGCCCGTGAATCCCAAAGCAACAGTCGGAGAGGGTTCCGTCACCCTAGATCAGGTTAAATTGATCGATTACAATCATATCTGGGCCGGCCAGAACAAAGGTGAGATGGTCAAAGCCTGGCGAGACCGGATCGGCAAATAAATGAAAAGGTTTCATCTGAAATAGTCCCTGCTACTGGTTCATCCAGCGGCAGGGATTTTTTGTTTTTACCTAACGAGTAGCGTATCTCAAAACTACGAATAAACCGTTTGCGGATGTTAGAATCAAGCCCGAGTGACGTGCCTCACCGTCCCTTGCAGTGGGTATATTGTATGATATCCAGTGTCATACCATTTGGCCATTTTAGGATGCATAAATCAGGGTTATAGTTCCATTTACTATTCGAGCTTTTTGCGGCCATATCATGAGCAAGACAAGCAGAAAAAGACAGGAGATCGTCGGGAATTTGCGGCTGCTATGGAAGGAGCCATTGCTGCTGGTATTCGTTATAGCAATTTTCTACTTTTTAATGATTTTCGTGCTCTTCCCACTATACATGGTCTTTAAGACCAGCTTGATTGTCGATAAACAATTTGACCTCTCGAACTATCTGGCAATTTTCTCAAAAAGATATTATTTTCAACCGTTTATAAACAGCATCATCCTGGGGGTATGTGCCGCCACAGCGGGAACCATCCTGGGTTTTGTTTTCGCTTATGCCATTACCCGGACCCCCTTACCATTCAAGCGCTTCTTCCGGCTGACGGCAACATTTCCCATTATCTCACCACCGTTTGTCGTTGCCTTGGCAGCGATTCTGCTTTTTGGAAGATCGGGCAGTCTCAATCCCATCGTAAGTCAGATAATCGGCGAATACTCCATATATGGCCTGGGCGGATTGGTGCTGGTAGAAACCATCGCCTATGGCCCCATCGCCTTTCTGGTGCTATATGGCGTTCTGCAGGCCATTGATCCTGCCCTGGAAGAGGCCGCCATGGATCTGGGAGCCTCCAGGGCGAGGGTTTTTGCCACCGTTACCCTGCCACTGGCCATTCCCGGTATTGCCAGTGCCTGGCTATTGGTGTTTATCGAGTCCATGGCCGATTTCGGTAATCCCATGGTTTTATCCGGCGATTTTAGGGTTCTTTCCGTACAGGCGTTTTTACAAATTACCGGCATGTATGACATCTCCAGGGGGTCCACCTTGGCGATTCTTCTGCTCATACCCACGGTAACCGCCTTTTTTCTCCAAAAATACTGGGTCGCAAGAAAATCATATGTCACGGTTACCGGGCAGCCAACCGGTGCAACCATCCAGCGGCTGGAATGGTATATCAAGCTGCCGGCCTATAGCCTATGTTTCTTGTTTACCGGAATTGTATTCCTCTTTTACGGCATGGTTATCTGGGGATCTTTTCAAACGCTTTGGGGAGTGGATGCGACCCTCACCCTCCGCAATTACGTGGAGATGTTCCAGGTAGGCAAAGATTACATCATTGATTCTTTGGCCCTTTCAACGCTGGCAACACCGCTAACCGGTGTGCTGGGAATGTTCATCGCTTTTCTGGTCATCCGCAAGAAATTCATCGGACGCGGACTGATGGAGATTGTCTCCATGCTGACCTTTGCTGTCCCGGGTACGGTTGTGGGCATCGGATATATCCTGGCATTTAACCAGAGGACCGCTTTGTTTCCCTTTGTACTAACCGGAACCGCCTGGATCATTACGACACTGCTGATATTCAGAAACATGCCGGTTGGCATTCGCTCAGGCATTGCCGCCCTTCAACAGATCGATCCGTCGATTGAGGAGGCCTCCACGGATCTGGGCGCCGACAGTAATAAAACCTTCAGAAAAATAACCCTGCCGATGATCGCGCCAGCCTTTTTTTCAGGCCTGGCCTTTAGCTTTGTCAAAGCAATGACTGCCATCAGTGCGATTATTTTTGTTGTGTCGGGTAATTGGAACCTGATTACCGTGGCCATCCTTGGTTTTGTGGATAACAGTCAATATGCCCAGGCAGCGGCCATGAGCCTTCTGCTGATAGTTATTGTTCTGGTGGCGCTTAGCGTTATTCAGCTAGTTGTGAGCCGTATTGGCAAAGGAGCGAGATCCGTAAGTGTTGTTGGATAGACGCTTTCTGAGATGATGAAGATAATTCACAACGAAGCATTAAATTTTTATCCGGCTTTTACTCCTTTAAACCAACTTTTCGCAGCAATTTTGGATTGCGGATTTATCGTATCACTGTGCTCTATCTATTTTTATTAAATTGACAGAATACCTTAAATCCAAAATCTAAAGTCCCAAATTCCAAATTTGTGAGGGATAAAAGTGTAGTCAAATGTCAAAAGGAATTTTTCGATAGAACGTATGATTTTGTAAAAGCTGATTCAGTGGATTTTCACCATCCGAAAGGATATGGAATGCGGCAAGACTATCTTGTTCTAAAACGCCTCGTTAAAGTATTTGGCGCGGGTGAAGATGCCTTCACGGCCGTTGACAATGTAAACATTGATGTTCAAGAAGGTGAGTTGGTGACGCTTCTGGGACCATCCGGTTGTGGAAAGACAACGACTCTCAGGATGATTTCCGGTTTTGAGCTTCCCACCTCCGGTGAAATACGTATTGATGGTGAAGATGTCAGCACAACGCCACCCAACCAGCGACCTACCACCATGGTATTCCAAAACTATGCCCTCTTCCCCCATTTGACGGTGTTTGAGAACATCGCCTATGGATTGAAGATACGGCGGCACTCCGCTCAGAACATTCGTGAGCAGGTCGAAAATATCATGCAGCTTGTCGGCCTGGAGGGTTTGGCCGAACGCGCCCCGGCTCAACTTTCAGGAGGCCAGCAGCAACGCGTTAGTTTGGCCAGATCTCTGGTAATGGAACCCAAGGTGCTTCTGCTCGATGAGCCGCTTTCCAACCTTGACGCCAAGCTGCGGGTATCCACCCGTCTGGAGATTCGCAAGCTGCAGCAGCGTGTGGGGATAACATCGGTCTATGTCACCCATGATCAGGAGGAGGCCATGACCCTTTCTGATCGGGTGGTTATCATGCATCAAGGAAAAATCATGCAGATTGGGAGCCCCCAGGCAATTTATGCCAAACCGGCAAACCGTTTCGTGGCTGATTTTATTGGCAAGGCCAACTTTCTGGAAGGTCGGGTTGGAAGTATGCCATCCAACGATGAAATGATACTCGACATATTGGGCAAGACATTTCAGGTTTTCGTGCAAAAGGGTGCCTTTTCAGAAGGGCAGCGCGTGCTTCTGGTCGTTCGGCCGGAATCTGTAGAGCTGATGCCCAAAATGCCGGACACCCTTTCCGGCACAGTCCAAGAAGCCGTTTATCTGGGGTCACAGATGGTGTATGAGGTTGAGATCGCAAAAAATATCATCACCGTGGAAATTGCCAATCCTCAGGAGCATGTGGTCTTTAAAGCGGGTGAGGAAGTGACGATACGTTTTCAGGAAAAAAGCCTGCATATTTTACCTTACGAAGAAGGGCAGTAGGCAACGGGACTGTTGAAAATCATACTTCCTTCACATAATTATGTTTAAAAAAGAAAATAAATTCAGAACGATTCGCCCGAATTCCAGTATTCTTGGCGCGACCACAGACATTGGTGTTGGATCAGACTTTACGACACGTCAGTAGTTCTGAATTTGGCCATAGGTCTTTGTTGACAGTGTTTTAGCGGTTATGTATAGTCAAATTTCTGGGGTTGTCAAAATTATCCATCACGATTAGATAGAAAGGAAAGGGTCATGAATAGTTTAGTCTTAGACGCCAAGTGGGAGCCCAAACCTGAGTGTAAACTCACGGATTGGGAAAAAGAAACGGGTAAAGCCATCAGCGGATGTCAGGTCTGGAAGGAACCCAAGTTGGAGGTTCGGTCCTGGCCGGATTGTACCCCGGGCCCCAAGGAAGTACTGATTGAAGTAAAGGCCTGTGGTGTGTGCGGCTCGGATATGCACTTTTATGAAACGGACGAAGACAACTATATCCTCTATCCCGGCCTGACCAAATTCCCCACCATTCTGGGCCATGAGTTCTCAGGCAAAGTCGTTGAAGTGGGAAAGGAAGTCACTCTCCTTAGAGAAGGCGACATGATCACTGCCGAAGAGATGATCTGGTGCGGCCGCTGCATCCCCTGCCGCAACGGGTATCCCAACCACTGCCTTAACCTCGAGGAAATCGGTTTTACCATCCCGGGAGCCTTTGCCAATTTTATCGCCATCGACGAAAAGTTCTGCTGGAAGATCGACGCGGTGGCCGAGCGGTTTGGTGACGAGGAAAAGGCTTATGAAGTGGGCGCCCTGACCGAACCGACCTGCGTGGCCTACAACGGTATGTTCGAGCGGGGCGGGGGGTTTCGCCCCGGACATTACGTCTCCGTTTTCGGCGCCGGATCCATCGGACTGGCCGCCATCGGACTGGCCAAAGCCGCCGGGGCCGGCACCATCGCCGCGTTTGAATTGTCGCCCAATCGCCGTACGTTGGCCGGACAGGTCGGTGCCGATCACGTTTACGATCCCACCCAGGTTTCACCCCATGAAGTTCTGATGGAACTGAGCAACGGTGAAGGGTTTGATTTCCACGTCGAAGCTGCCGGCGCACCGCATCTGGTCGTGCCCGAAATGGAAAAATCCCTGGCGATTAACGGCAAAATCATTCAGATCGGTCGGGCAGCCCAACGGGTACCCATGTACCTCGAGACTTTCCAGGTACGGCGCTCACAATTCTTCGGCGCCCAGGGACATTCCGGACATGAGACTTTTCCTAACGTTATCCGTCTGGTAGCTGCCGGCCGGTTGGATTTAAGTCCCATTATCACCGCCCGCTATTCCCTGGATAACGCCGTTGATGCCATCGCAAAATCCACCGATCGCAGTGACGGAAAGATAATGGTTAAACCTTAGATCAGCCTGGATAGGCTGCCCCGAGATGGTGCACCAAAAAAGGAGGCGATTAAAAAAAGAAACCGATTTTGATACTATTCCCGCGGGTCAGCGGCAACATCTTTATAGCGGGATAGAATCATCCAATCAAGGGGCGTTAAGGTGGGTTATTCGAATCGACGGTTAATACCACAGATTTTACAAGACCGCTTCACAAATTCGCTATTGCCCTTAGTCAACCGTTGTTCAAAATGGGGGTTAAGTCCCAACGTTGTTACCATTGCAGGTGTCGTCATCACACTGTTTGGCGCGGCCGCATTTGTGATGGGGTATTTGCGGCTGGCAGGCATATTGACGTTGATGGGGGGGTTCTGCGACACGCTGGACGGGTCGATAGCAAGAACGACCGGCAGGGCCTCGCGGTTTGGCGCCCTATTGGATTCCACTGTCGATCGTTACGCTGAATTTATAATCTATTTAGGAATCGGTGCCTATTTTATCCATTTTGAAGATTACAGCACGGCGGTGGGCACCTTTCTGGCCCTGTGCGGATCGTTTATGGTCAGTTATGCACGCGCACGTGCTGAAAGCCTGGGATTTGAAGCCAAGCTGGGATTTATGCAGCGTCCCGAGCGTATCGTGCTGATCGGCCTGGGAGCGCTAATTGACATTACTGTTTTTAAAACTGCTATTTGGTTGGTCGCCGTTCTGTCCAACTATACGGTCTTTCAAAGAATCCGATCCGCTTATAAACAAAATTCAGACCCAAGCAAGGAGCTGGAAAAAATATGAACTATAATGTCATCGTCGTTGGCGGAGGACCAGCAGCCGGTTATTTTCAGGCTATTACCTAAGCGAACACGCTGACAAAAGGCTTCCCCCCCCCAACCACCTTTCCTACCCTGGCAGCGGTATCTACGCCGACTTGCTTCAACGCCGCCAATAAATTATCGGCCTCGGCAGCCGGTAAAGACAGCAATAGCCCGCCGGAGGTCTGGGGATCAAATAGAAGTTCTTCTTCCACCAAGGTTTTGCCGTGAACCATCTCCCAAGAATTTTCCACCAGTTTTCGATTGGCGCGATTACTGCCGGTGGTCTGGCCCTGCTGATACATCTTAAGTGCATTGGGATAAAACGGCAGGGCCTCATAGTCCAGCTCAACCTGAACGCCGCTGCCTTGCGCCATCTCAAAAACATGGCCCAAAATGCCGAATCCGGTGATATCCGTACAGGCATGAACCTTATAATTTAGCGCCGTCTCGATCGCTTTTGCGTTCAGGCCGGCCACCAGGGGCAAGATAGCTTCGAGATCGCGATAAGGGAGTTTGCCGGATCTTCCGGCGTTGAAAAGGACACCCGTCCCCAGCGGTTTGGTGAGTACCAGGGCATCTCCTACCTGACAGCCGCGATTGGTCAGGATGCGGTCGGGATGAACACATCCCGTAACCGCCAGACCGAATTTGGGTTCATTATCATCAACGGAGTGACCACCGGCCATCGATGCGCCGGCTTCTCTGGTTTTGTCACTGGCGCCGTGCAGAATATCCCTCAACAACCCCATATCCAGCTTCTTGGATGGAAACATTACCAGATTTAGAGCCGTCAGCGGTTTGCCTCCCATGGCATAGACATCGGAAAGCGAATTAGCAGCGGCAATTTGCCCGAACCAGTAGGGATCGTCCACCGGCGGTGTAATGTAATCCACCGTGCTGATAAAAGCAATTTCCGGAGTCAGGCGATAAACTGCAGCGTCATCGCTGGTTTCATACCCCACCAATAAATTCTCGTCTCCAGATACTTCAAGCCCCTTCAATGCTGCCGACAGATCCGTCGGACCGATTTTGGCCGCTCACCCGCAAGTACGGGATAGGCCCATCAAGGTCTTGTTTTTCGCGAAAAGCATGAGTTATTCCTTCCTCAATGTGTGGCGCTACTGTTAGATACGAACATTCAACTTAATTATCAAATCCAAAATTTCAATCCTAATATCATGGATAGATCGGCGAAATCAATCCAGTGGCATTTTTTATTTGACACTTAAAAGAACAATTTTCTATAACGACCAAAATTAAACACCCAACCTTTGAATCAGGAGGAAAATGATGAAATTCGCAATTATCGGCACAGGTATTATGGGACGCGGCTGGATCACACAATGCACGATGACAGGGCATGAGGCCCACTGTTATGACGGCAACACGGAAATTTTGGCCGGAACAATCGCTGCCAGCGAAAAACTGACCGGGAAAGTGGCCAAAAAATTTAAAATTGATGATCCGGATTTTGTATCGAAGGCCGTCAAGAAAATTACGACCTATGAGGATAAGGGGAGTTTCATGGAAGCAGCCAAAGGCTGTGATGTCTTTTTAGAGGTCATCTTTGAAGATCTGAATCTCAAATGTTCGGTACTGTCGGAATTATTACCCAAGCTCCCGGACAATGTGGTGTTCTGGTCCAACACCAGCAGCCTGGACATTAATCCCATGGCCGAAGCCGGCGGCCGACCGGATCGTTCCATTATAACCCATGGCATGAATCCGGTTCCCATGATGCCCGGTGTCGAGGTAGTGCCCGGTGCCAAAACCAGCGCTGAAACTGTGGAGTTTACCCGCCAGACACTGCTCGACATGAAAAAAGCACCTTTTCTGGCACCCAATATTCCCGGATTCTGGGTCAACCGGCTGCTTGTTCCCCAAATGCTGGATGCCGTTCGTCTCTTGGAGCAGGGAAAAATCAGGGTGGAGGACGGCGATATCGGTTTGAATACCAGTCTGGGACATCCTCAGGGAACGTTTAAACTCCACGATTTCGTCACGGCCCCCACCATGCTGCGGGTAGCACTTCAAATGTACCAGGCATCCAACGATCCCCGTATGTACCCTCCCCTGACGTTGATGCGAATGGTGAAAAACGGTGAGTTTGGAGCCAGCAGCGGAACCGGCTTTTATGATTGGAGCGACCCCCGCAATCCCAAAGCCCGAGACCTGTCCCAGTATGTCATCGGTACCGCTGAAGATATGACCGATTCGTTAAAATAGTTTAAGCGACTTAGCCCCGGATTCTCCGGGGCTCAATTTCTTCATCACATCTTCATTTGGGTCTTTTTCGAAAGTTCATATAATAAAATTTGTGATCCTCTACTTGATTCCCAGTAAACCGGTTTTATTCTAATCGTCCATGTCCTTTTTCAAAGGATTGTTAAGCATAATTGCAATTCTGAGGCCATACACTTGCCGGGTTAAATTTCCGGCAAATAGTCGTAAAAAGCACAACAACGAATTTTAGAAAAAGAAGGCTAAATGAACACCAAATACGGCATCACAAAGACCTTTTTGTACAGCATGGTAATTCTGGCCCTTATTTCCGTGGGCCTGGTGGGTTATTTCTGGATAATAAATGAGTATACACGATTTAAAAAAGAAGAAGCCACATTAAGGGAAGAATATGTCAAAACTCAAGAGAACATTATTAAAAATGAAACCGAAAAGGTAATCGACTATATTGAATATATGAAATCACAGGCGGAAACAAGACTGAAACAAATAATCAGGAATCGTACCAATGAAGCGTATGATATCGCCATCAATTTATACGACCAACACAGGGCGACCAAGAATCCGGATGAGCTTAAAAAAATCATTAAGGATGCCTTGCGACCCATTCGCTATAACAACCAGCGCGGGTATTATTTCATAACCCGTCTCGACGGTGTTGAAATTCTGTTCGCCGATCGACCTGAAATGGAAGGTCTGAATTTAATTGATATGCAGGATACCCATGGCAAATTTGTTATCCGGGATATGATCAAAATCATCAACGAATCCGGGAAAGGATTTTATCGCTATACCTGGACCAAGCCCAATGAGTCCAACAAAGATTTTCCCAAGATAGCTTTTATCAAGCATTTTGAACCGTTTGACTGGCTGATCGGAACGGGCGAATATCTGGATGATGTCGTTAATGATATTCAGCAGGAAGTTCTGGCCCGTATTGAGAATATTACCTTCGGCGATGACGGCTATATTTTTGCAGGTCGGTGGGACGGGTTGAGTCTTTCAGGGCCTGAAAGAGGTCGGAATATGATCGACATTACCGATGTAAATGGCGTCAAGATCGTTCGTGAACTGATAAAAACCGCAAAATCAGGGGGAGGATATGTCAGCTATGTAATGCCAAAATTAAACGCTAATGTCACTTTCAATAAACTAAGTTACACCATGAAGATCCCGGAATGGGAATGGTATGTCGGTGCCGGCGTTAATATCGAAGCCATCGAAACGATTATAAATCAGAATAAAGCGGCATTGCAGAAAAGAGTAAAGAACCATTATTTAAAAATCATCACCATATTGGCAACGGTTTTGTTCCTTGTCCTGTTGACTGCCAAATTTATCTCGAATCGTGTGAAGAAAAGTTTTAACCTGTTTTCAACATTTTTCTCAAACGCGGCTACCGCATCAGCTAAAATCGACTCTGAAAAATTGCCTTTTTTAGAGTTTGAATCTCTTGCACGGTCGGCAAACCGGATGATTCAACAAAGAAATAGGGCTGAAGCTGCCCTGCGCAGCAGTGAGAGAAACTATCGCCAACTCGTCCAAAGTGCCAATTGCATAATTATACGCATGGATACTAAGGGACAAGTGATCTTTTTTAACAACTACGCTCAGAACTTTTTTGGCTATCGCGAAGAAGAAATTATCGGGAAAAATGTCGTCGGTACCATCGTTCCTTATACAGACAGCAGCGGGTTTGATCTATCAGCAATGATCAAAGATATCGGCGTCAATCCTGAACGTAATGTTTACAATGAAAATGAAAACGTCCGGCGCAACGGCGAACTGGTAAGGGTAGCCTGGATGAACAAGGTCATTTATGATGAGGAAGGCAGAATCAGAGAGATCCTGACTGTGGGAATTGATGTGACCGAAAAACGGGAGCTTGAAAAACGACTTGCCCAGGCACAGAAAATGGAAGCCATTGGGACGCTGGCAGGCGGTATAGCTCACGATTTTAACAATATTTTGTCTGCTATCATAGGGTATACGGAACTGTCGCTACTCGATATCCCCAAAGGTGATCCCAAGCAAAATAATTTAATACAGGTGTTGAAAGCAGGCGGAAGGGCCAAAGAGTTAGTCCAGCAGATTTTGACCTTTAGCCGCCGCGGAGAAAACGAATTGCATCCGGTAAAGGTCAACCTTATCGTCAATGAAGCCATCAAATTACTACGGGCGTCATTGCCATCAACCATTCAAATTCGACACAAAATTGAATCCAATCTTACCGTTCTATCGAATGCCACAAATATTCATCAAATCTTAATGAATCTGTGTACCAATTCTAGCTATGCCATGCAGGAGGGTGGCGGTATCCTGGAAATAAATCTATCGGATGAAAACCTGGACGCCAATTTTGCCGGGCAACATCCCGATGTACAACCTGGAAAATTTATTAAACTTACTGTCAGCGATACGGGTTGCGGCATGTCACCGGAGGTTTCAAGGCGTATTTTCGATCCATTTTTCACCACAAAAAAAGTAGGACAAGGTACCGGAATGGGGCTTTCCGTGGTTCACGGCATCGTCAAAAGCCACGGCGGAGTTATTATCGTGGACAGCTTACCGGGGCAGGGAACCACCTTTAATTTATATTTACCTGTGATTGAAGCCCAATCTAGCACGCCGGAAGATAGTGTACAGCTCATGGTCACTGGAACAGAACATATCCTGTTTGTCGACGACGAAGATTTTCAGGCGGATCTTGGCAGGCGCTTACTGGCCCGGTTGGGATATCGGGTGACCGCCAGAACAGACAGCCTCGAGGCCCTCGCTCTGTTCCGCCAAACACCGGATGATTTCGATTTGGTGATCACCGACATGACCATGCCCGCCATGACCGGGGACATGCTGGCAGCAAAAATAGTTTCAATCCGTCCGGATATACCGGTCATCGTCTGCACCGGTTACAGCGAAAAGATCGACAAAGAACTCATCAAAAATATAGGCATCAAAGAACTTGCCATGAAACCTCTGGCGATGAAAGATATAGCTGAAATGATTCGTCGGGTGCTGGATGTTAAGATCGAGCGGTTCAGCAAGACATTCAAACTGAGTTAGCCCCCTTGTTGCAACGTTGGGGATAATCTTATCGCAGGCATGCTTAATAAATAATTGTCAGGAAATAGAATGATGGAATCACCAGTTCCACTTGTCATACAATCTATCGATCTCTCCAGTTTTAACCAGAGCAGGAAACCGAAAATCAAATATTTTTTTTAGTCTTTTGCCTTTATTATTATTTGCAAAGACAAGGTATCGTTCAAGTTCCATCACCCTTTCAACCGTGTAATGCGTGATGTCGATGATGCCTTTGTTTAATACCGATTCCATATCATTGCGGGTATCCATAAAAAAATCGATCTGATCGTGATCCAGCCGGCGCAGTATGGCCTCTCTTGTATCGAATTCTTTTTTAACCACCGGCACACCCAGGTATTCGTCATAGGAATGGCCTTTTATCCAGGCGACTTTTCTATTTTTGAGCGATTGCTGTCCATCCCACGGACTGAATTTGTTTTTTTTAAACAACACCAACACATAATCTTTAACGAAAGGATACCTCGAACACACGGTTCCACGATTGGGTTCAGGGTATGTTCCCACCGCTGCATCCGCTTTGCGCTGTCTCACCAGGTTGACTGATCTGTTATTGGATTTGGTAATAATTTTGGTCTTGATTCCCTCGGATCCATAAACGGCACGCAAAATATCCCAGTATAAACCGGTGCCGTCCCGGTTGGTTGCTTTGGATCGCTCTTCACTGGCAAATATGATTTCTCCGGGAATATTTCCGGCCATGGTTGGAAAATATATCAGACACAACAAAATAATTAAGACAAGAAAAAAAAGGCTCTTCATCTTCCAATTCCCAGATTTAGCGCAATGACGATGTGGATTCAGATCCGTAACCTTTTGATCGCGTTTGGTTCAGTTGATCAACGGAATTAAAAAAAGGTTGATGGATGTGATCGGAGCTGGTTATAGTTACACTCTAAAATTTGATCGGCATTAAAATCGAAATCTTTAACAACGGCCAATCGATCATGGAAAATGATATTGAATCATTAAAATTACGCTTGAAGGAACTGGATGATAAAATTAAGGCGGTTGAAAAGCAGCTTCCTGCACATTCGGTAAAACCGCCCATTATGGCACAACTTTTCGTACTGGAAGATGAACGAGATGCCGTTTTCAAGACGCTTGAGAGATTAGAGCAGGGCTGATCTGGTTTATAATTTTGAAGATAGAATTGAAAAGGTTATTCGGAGGGAATCTAATTGGGGTACTGTGTGAATCATCCCGAAAGAGAGACTGAATATGAGTGCATGAAACACAGTATCCATATGTGTGAAGAATGCCTGAACTGCCGTGATCCGAAAATCTACTGTAAATTCCGATCGTCTTGCCCCATTTATTTTTTAACCAAACGAAAGGGTGATCTGGACGGGGATCGAAAAACGAAAGAAGCATTGGGCTGACTATCTAAACACGCACGAAATGGCCAATTGTATTGAAAAAAAAAACCTGTTGGGAAATTCGTTGGATAATGCCACAAGCGCGCTCGTTCCGGTACAGTGCCCTACCCCGATCTTCTCAAATCCAAAACCGCCCAGGTACGCCATGATTTTGCTTAATTTCGAATCCGACGCCTTTCCCAGGTGCAGACCTCCCAGGACAGCATTGATACTCTTTTTAGTGGTTAGCCTGTTTTAAACCAGCGTGGCCATCGTTTCCGCAACATCGGAAAATGCTTTGGTAACCGCCGAGTCTCTGTGGGACTCTTGATAGCAGACGCCTGAATCACCACAGGCCACCATCTTGGGATCAAATGGAATTCTTCCCAAAAAACGCACCCCCATCTGATTAGCGGTTTTCTCTCCACCGCCAGTACCAAAAAGCTCTATCATTTCACCGCAGTGCGGACAGGAAAAACCGCTCATATTTTCAATCAATCCATAAATTTCCATTTTAACGGTCTTGCAAAAATTAATGGATTTTCTGACATCCGCCAATGCGACTTCCTGGGGTGTGGTGACAATGATGGCTTTGGCATCGGTAATAGTCTGAGCAACCGTCAACGGCTCATCTCCCGTACCCGGCGGCGCATCAATAATCAGAAAATCTAGATTCCCCCAGTCGATATCACCAATAAACTGCTTGATGGCTGAAAATTTTAATGGTCCCCGCCAGATAATCGCGTCATCCTTATTGGGGGTGAAAGATTCGATTGAAATGGCTTTCAAGGTTTTCGAGTGGCTGATGGGATTGAGTTTTTTATTTTCATTGACCTGGGGTGAGCCTTCCAGCCCCAGCATGCGGGGCACATCCGGACCATGGAGATCAACATCTATAATCCCTACATTATAGCCCTTGTCTGCCAGCGCAATGGAAAGATTGACGGATGTGCTGGTTTTGCCGACCCCCCCTTTACCGCTCATAACCAGTATCTTGTTTTTTATCTTTCCTAAAGACTCATTGACCGCAGTATCCTGTTCGGCCTGCATCTGCTGCGGATTTTTGGGCATATTACTCTGAATTTCAACCATTTATTTCACTCCTCTGTGTTTATTTTGTTAATATTCCGAATTATTTATTTTGCCTGCGTTTTTTTCCAACGCGGTAAAGTTCGTTTTCCTTACACGAGGGGCAGTGCTTGGGTCTGCCGCTGCCGAAGGGTTCCTCCCACTCAAAATTGCAGTTGATGCATTGAAACAATCGCACCTTACTGACAATCCGGTAGCTACCGCCTTCAACGTTGATGGCTTTGCCATTAATCAGGGCATCGGCGACCGCATTGCGGGCCCGTTGAATGATCCGGCCAAAGGTCGCACGGGACACTCCCATACGGCGACCTGCATCTTCGTGGGACATCCCCAGCAGATCGGACAATCGAATGGCCTCGCGCTGATCGACGGTAAGGCAAACTTCCTCCAGATCGATCATGGGAATGCCCCGGGGTTTGAAGTAGCTAATTTCGGGATTAAACGCAACCATCCGGTCTTTCTGGGGTCGTACCATCTCAGCTCCTTTATGAGAATATTCTCAAAACGGTAACTTAAATATTCCCAGGTTGATTGTCAAGTTGTTATATGCTGTCAATTCATTTCTTACATAGATCGTGGTACGCTCAGAAAGAACCAAAAACTGGTGTGAACTCGAAGGCTCTGTGAGAAGAAAAGCCGGTAAGGGCGATGTCGGAAAACCCAAGGGCTGAAATTAAAATCAATCCTGGATTTATTGCCCGGGTTTTGATGGCAGATACAATTTATACCCTTGCCCTATCTGCTCTAACAGGATATGATTAATAAAAAACATACTAAGCGGGGAGGATAATATGGAGAATAAAAAGCGCCTGCTCGTCATTGATGACAGTGTCGAAACCGTGGCCGGACTGGAGCACTTTTTTAGCAAAAACTATGAAGTTTATACCGCACCGGACGGCATGGAGGGGCTGAAGTTGTTTGAAACGGAATCAGAAGGATTTGACCTCGTCATCACAGATCTTGTGATGCCTTATATCAGCGGCGTCGGTGTCATTTCCATCATTAAGAAAAAATACCCGGGAATACCCGTCATCGCCATCACCGGCTGGGGGGAACACCCGGGCGCGCTGGCCACCGAGGCTCATGCGGATATTGTTTTGGAAAAACCCGTCGAACTACCGGAGCTTGACAAACTTGTTGTGGAACTTTTGGCAAAAAAGACCGAATCAAAATAAATAGTTAATGGAACACGCTATTCCCAAAGCTTCAGGCTTTGCCTTTTCCTCGTTTTTATCGCATTTTTTTTCGGTCAATCCATTTTTGAAAACAAGGTGATATCATGCTTAAAGTAAAAGATATCATGACCAGAGAAGTAAAGACCGTTTCCCCCGAAACTGAGATTGCCCAGGCGGCCAAACTGCTCTTGACCGAGCGGATCAACGGTGTTCCGGTTGTCAATAAATCCAACGAAGTTGTGGGGATCCTATGTCAGAGCGATCTCATCGCCCAACAAAAAAGTATCCCGATTCCTTCGCTTTTTACACTGTTAGACGGGTATATTCCGTTGACCCTTTTGAGCCGTCTGGACAAAGAAGTTGAAAAAATTGCAGCCACAAAAGTAAATCATGCTATGACGCCGGATCCGACGACTGTCAACTCAGACACCGATATCGACAAAGTTGCCGCCCTTATGGTCGAAAAAAATTATCATACATTGCCGGTGGTCGATAACGGAAAGCTTGTCGGGATTGTGGGCAAAGAGGACGTTTTGAAGACACTGCTGATAGATACGGTATAATGAACAGGGTTTACGATTTTTCAGTATCGATTCTTTTGGTTGTTGCTTCCTGAATGCCCCGCAACGCATATCCTCTCATTGGTTGCCGAATCCATTCTGCCCCCCACAGTCCGGGCATTGCCAGGTGATGCCATTGCAGGACATGCCCCAGATATTTTCTTCCATACAGTCCTGGCAGATACTGAATCCACACCGGCAGTGCCAGCAGAAGGAAAATTCCTCGCCGCAGCAATGACACACACGCCGTCGCTGTCTACGATACTTCCGTCGGTAGGTAGATCGTAATTCCCTGTCTTTCATCTTGTTGTTTCACTGCTTTACTGATATGTTCTTCGAAAATTCTAATACAGGCCGAAAATCATGTCAATATGGGTCGGCAGGCCGTTCGACAGGCTCACGGTCCTGAGCGAGGTCGAAGGACTCACGGTCCTGGACAAGGCCGAAGGACGCCACGATGAACCAACCCATGCGGGTTGAGGTATGATGATATATTGCCGGTCATTTGTTAACCCCGGTTTATCATTATCAGGTATGCAGCCAACCTCGAGTGGCCTGTATCTCCAAAACAACGCACAGGGCTTCAAATGGAAAAAGAAAAGACCATCTATCTTATCGACGGTACCGCCTATATGTATCGCGCCTACCATGCCATCCGGGGACTCACCAATTCCATGGGACTTCCGACCAATGCGATATTCGGATTTACCCGCATGCTCATCAAACTCATGGAAGACCGTTCCCCGCAATATGTTGCCATGTTTTTTGATGCCAAAGGGCCCACCTTTCGCCATGATATGTATAAAGACTACAAGGCCAACCGGCCACCGATGCCGGAAGACATGGCAGTTCAGCTGCCTTATATCAAAGAGGTTACCTCGGCATTCAATCTGCCGATCATAGAAATGTCGGGGTTCGAAGCGGATGATCTTATCGGGACCACCGCGCGACTGGCTGAAAAGGCGGGGTACTCGGTGATCATCGTCACCGGGGACAAAGATTTTATGCAACTGGTCAGCCACAAGACAGCTATTTGGGATCCCATGAAAGATCTGACGATTGGTCTTCAATCCATTAGGGAAGAATTTGGCATTGAACCACACCAGATGATTGATGTTCAGGGGCTTTCGGGGGATACAGCCGATAACATCCCGGGAGTGCCGGGCATTGGTCAGAAAACGGCACTTAGCTTGATTAAAACATATGACAGCATGCAAGGCTTGTATGAAAAGCTTGATACCATCACCAAAAAGAAACAGCGTGAAAATCTTGATAATTTTAAGGATCAGGCCTTTTTGAGCCGTCAACTCGTTACCATCGACACCCAGGTGCCGGTCTCATTGAATCCAGCAGAATTCAAAGTGACCGGCCCCGAACCTGAGAAGCTCAGCGAACTCTTTAAAAAACTTGAATTCAGACAATTACAGCAGGCATTTCCGGAGCAGGCCGATCTTAGCAGCAAAGATTATCAAGTGATATTGAATAGCGATGACCTGCAAGTATTGATCTCGCGTCTTGAATCCGCTGAACGGTTTGCTGTGGATACGGAAACTACCTCAACCAATCCCATGCTGGCATCACTGGTGGGGTTGTCCTTTGCGATTCGTCCTCATCAGGCTTTTTATATTCCATGCACACACAATTATCTTGGTGCTCCCGCACAACTTGACCTTAAAACCGTGTTACGCCAGCTCAGACCGGTTCTGGAAAATCCGGCCATCGAAAAAATCGGTCAAAACATAAAATATGATTGGATGGTACTGGCCCGCAATGGTATCAATCTTGCCGGTGTGGCCTTTGACACCATGTTGGCCTCCTACTTGCTGGACCCCTCCAAGCGAGCCCATAATCTGGATCAAATCGCCCTCGATTTTTTGAATCACAAAACCATTACCTACGAGCAAGTCGCCGGCAAAGGAAAAAATGCCGTACCGTTTTCCAAGGTCGCCCTGGACAAAGCCACACCCTACGCCTGTGAGGATGCTGACATCACCCTCATGGCTTGTAATGTGCTTAAGCCCAGACTCAAGGAACTTGGACTGGATGGTCTGATGGCCTCCGTGGAAATGCCGTTGGTACCAGTGTTAATGCAAATGGAAATGCGGGGAACAGGCCTGGACTTAAACCGTTTGCACCAATTATCCAAATCATTTAAAAAGCAACTCGATGCGCTTGAGGACAGCATATATGGCCTTGCAGGGGAAACATTCAATATTAAATCATCCCAGCAGCTGGGCCGTATATTGTTTGAAAATCTCAAGCTGCCAGTTCAAAAAAAGACCAAAAAAAAGACAGGTTATTCCACGGATGTGAACGTCTTGACAACGCTGGCCGAATACCATGAATTGCCAGCTTTAATTTTGGAACATCGCACCCTGGCAAAGCTAAAATCAACCTATACCGATGCGTTGATAGATCTGGTAAATCCTCAGACAGGACGAATTCACACCTCATACAACCAGACTGTGACCGCCACCGGGCGATTGAGCAGTTCAGACCCGAATTTGCAAAATATTCCCATCCGCACCGCAGAGGGTCGTGAAATTCGCAGGACGTTTGTACCGCGCCAGGGCTGGCATCTCGTTTCCGCTGATTATTCCCAGGTCGAATTACGAATCCTGGCCCACTATTCTGAAGACGATATTCTGATCCAAGCATTTATGGAAGATGAGGATATTCATACCCGTACCGCCTGTGAAGTGTTCCAGGTTTCACCGGAAGTATTAACCGCTGAACTCAGGAGGCAGGCCAAGGCCATCAATTTCGGTATCATCTACGGCATGAGCGCTTTCGGACTCTCCAAACAGCTCGAAATCAGTCGTAAAATGGCCCAGATCTATATAGACCAGTATTTTGAAAGATACCGGGGCGTTAAGCGATTTCTGGAACATACCGTTGAGGAGGCCCACCGTAAACGGCAAACGAGTACCCTTCTCGGGCGCATCCGGATCTTGACAGAAATAAACAGCAGCAACCACATCATTCGCCAGGCCGCCGAAAGAACCGCCATAAACACCCCAATCCAGGGAAGTGCCGCCGATCTTATCAAGGTAGCCATGATTCAGGTAAATCAGGCCTTGAATGAAAAGAAATTAAAATCCGCCATGCTGTTGACAGTACATGATGAACTGGTTTTTGAAGTGCCGCCCGATGAATTAAAGGTCGTCAGCCGGTTGGTCAAAGACATCATGGAAGGCGTCTGGACACTCAAGGTGCCGCTTAAAATCAACATCGCCCATGGGCATAACTGGGACGAAGCACATTAAAAAGAACCCATAATAATGTTTATCTTAGCCACCCGCTGCACTTAAAAACACCGGGTCCAGAGGTAGCCGTTCATTCTTTTTTGTCCGGCTGGGCGTTTGATTTCATCGAGCCCTTCGTTGTCTTTTCCACAGTGCGGAAAATATCCTTGAAACTTTCATGGAAGCTGCTGGGTGAAATTCTGCCGCTTTCAATAAATTTTACAACAATTTCCTTGGTCGTTCTCAGTATTTGCTCGTCCATAGTCGCCATGTTGCCGCTCCCTTGACCCGGATATGCCGGGATTGACGATAACGAGAATATTCCAACACAATTTTCCCACAAAATGAAAAAAATATGTCATAAGGTCTACAGTATTTTTCTACAATTAATTTGGACTGTTACTAAAAATGCGAACAGGTGTCAAGGCATTCCATCGGTTGTATCAGAGGAATATCGGAATAAATCCCACATTATTTGCATCAGAAGATATCAGAGGGCTGCAATGACCATCGCCGTTAATCCGGTCTGGGATTGAGATCAGTGATGGGTGCAAGGAATTATCATAATTTGCATCAAGCAGATAATCTTTTTAATATCAATTGGTTAAACGTTTAGATGACGAAATTGTGCCTGCTGAGCAGATCTCAATTAGATATGACGAAGTTACAATTGACATTCCGATTTAAAATTCTTATAAGCTTGTGATGATTAATTTAAATTTAGGTCATTCTCCGGTTAATACGCGCCCATCTGCTGTTGCATTAATACTGCTCACCGTTATTTTTACCGCCATTGGTTGCGAGACCTCTCAGACAGTGGTGAGAAAGACAACCGAAACGATCACACAGACCACCCGGGATCTTAGTCGCAAAATGGCCCTGTCTGATGAGGATCTAAAACGGAAGGTCGCTATTTTGGGGTTTGAAAATGATACCTTGCGTGAGGCTCAACATATTCAGGAAATTTTCCACAATGGTTTACCCGAATATTTGGGTAACCAGTGTCAAGGAATTATTCTATCAAACCCAGGAACCGGTGGACTCCTGGATCAATTAAAGGAAACGCCCAAATTAACATCCGGTCTCATCGATGGGTATGCCTTGGCAATCCTCGGTCGGCAGGTCGGATTAAACGCGATTGTTACCGGCAGCCTGGAAGACATCCGCGTTATCGAAGATTCCCAGGGCATCCTCTGGACCAAGGACAAGCTGCATCTCGTCCAGATATTTATCAGAGTGGAAGTTTTCGAAACACGGACCGCCACGAAAATCCTTGACAATACGGTTGACCGTCGGATCGAACTCGACGATCTCGATTATCAGATGACTCAGGATGCTGAACTGAATCAATTACCGGAATTCCATGAGACCTTGAACCTTCTGCTGAGCGACACCGGAGATCGCATTTGCAACGCCGTCAGGGATCAGCCCTGGGATGGTTATATTACCAAAATTGAAGGGGACCGATATATCATCCCTTCGGGAACCAACGTGGGCCTTAAGATAGGTGATATTCTCGAAGTTTTCGATAGCAGCAGAACGATGGAAGGGGTCGGCGGTCAACGCTTTTTCATACCGGGTCTTAAAATTGGTGTAATTGAGATAGTGACCATCACTGAGGATAGTCTGGAAGCTAAACTGGTTTCAGGAGAGGACATTAAGAAGGGAAGCACGGTGCGAAGAAAGTAATGCATCGATATTCTCGTAACTTCTCAAACATGCACCCTCGCTGCTATGAAAAGTTAATTTTCTTCAACAGCGAATTGCGATAATTTCTTAACAGTTCAAGGCCTTCTTCCATCGATGACAGATGTTTGATCGATTCCCGAAATTTGCTGCTGTTTCGCATTCCACGGGTAAACCAGCCCAATCGGCTGCGCATCATTCTGCAGGCCTTCTCTTCACCAATATATTCCACAGATGCCCTAAAATATTGGTTCATCATATCAAACCGGTGGTTGAGGTCCTCTCTTGCCGGTTCTGCACCGTTAAGGCGTGCCAACACCCGGGTGAAAATTGAAGGGTCCCCGATAGCCTTTCTGCCGATCATGACAGCATCACATCCGGTTTCTTCGAACATTTTCAATGCATCACATGCTGAAGTGACATCACCGTTACCGATAACGGATATCTCAACCTTTTTTTTGACCGCTGCAATAATAGACCAATCTGCCCGTCCTCTGAATAGCTGACCGGCCGTTCGAGGATGGACCGCGATGGCGTCTACACCGCAGTCCTGGGCAATCCTGGCGATGTTGCAGGCTTCCCAACCGGACGCGTCCCAGCCGCTCCTAATTTTGATGGTCAGCGGAATGTGAATGGTCTTTCGCACTGCCGTAAGCAATGCTTTCGCCCGATTCGGGTTTTTCATCAGGGCGACACCGGAACCGGTCTTGACGACCTTCCTCACCGAGCAACCGAAGTTGATATCAACAATATCAGCGCCTTTGGATTCGACAATGGCAGCTGCTTCAGCCAGGATATCGGGGTCCGACCCAAATATCTGAACCGAGAGGGGCTTTTCTTCCGGAGCAGTATCCAACATCTGTTCAGTTTTGCTCGATTGATATACAAGTCCATTGGCACTGATCATCTCAGAACAAACCAGGCCGCAGCCGGCAGCTTTGGCCAGCAGGCGAAAAGGCAAGTTGGTAATACCAGCCAGCGGGGCCAGAACGGTTTTGTTGGACAGGGTTAGTGAGCCTATCTGCAATTTTTCTCCCTTTACGTCGATTCGGCAGTGTCAGCTTCACATCTAGTGGAGGGATTTGCATAACAAAACAAACAGTTGTGATAACACGCCTGCAGACGGTAGGATCCAATGTCAGTCGACAGCGTACATCCACAACCGGCTTTGATCCGTTGGCCGGTATCTTTTTTGAGAGAAAGCCGGCCGCCGAATAATTTCTGAATAATGTCACCGGGAACACACGAGCTCCCAGTTATCGATACGCTCTGGGGCAACGCCTCCAAAAGGTCTTTCTCGCAACAGACGGATAGATTTATGTTATAGGCGGCAAGATCTTTTACCATTTTACCGACAATCTCAATTTTTTTTTCAAACATCGGATCAATGAACACAAACCCGGGGCGGGTTGAGAGACGTCTGCGGATTTTGGCGTAATGGTCCATGAAACTGGTTACGCATCGCGCAATGCCACATTCTGCAGCTTTAGCGGCGATCTCGGAAAAATCATGCAGATTATCCTGCAGTGGTCCCTCCCCTTTTTTAAAAAAACATAGCGGATCAAAACGCCAGTTTAGCGTGTCGGGGCCGAATCTTTGACATAGATGTTCAAGCTGGTGAAGGCGCTCGCCCAAAGGTGGAACGTTGGGCTCAAGGTCGATGCAATCCGAATTGACGGTAAAGTTAAAAAAGAGATGATAACCCTGTTTGAGTAGCTGCTCACCATAATTTTTTTTAAGAAACGGTCCAAAATTTTTCGACCAGAATACGATCGTATGGACCCGATCCGGCGTTGCCGGGACAGATGAAACGCGCTGATTATATGGGTTAGTAACCTCGAAATACCCTCTTCGAATTTGCCCCATGAACCATGGCATATAAAATGCCGGAATATCGGTTCGTCTGGAGGCAGAAATGATAATCTTGTGGGGTTTAATCATTTAAGATCAATAGAGAAATGGATTTATAGTCAGATCGAAATGTAATCGTTATGTTTTGTGCTATCTGGTTTTTTTCACCCAGGGGCGTTGAACCCTGCGTGTGGGGTCGAAGCCCGAAGGGCGTAGTCCTAAACTGCTCTATCCAGGATTACTTTGTCTTGATATCTTTCAGAGAGATCACTTTTGCCTTGCCGGCCACGTCACCGGTCGCCTCTGTTTCATTCTGTTTATCAATCAATTCCGGGGGGGTCGGTTCACCGGGGACCACCACTTTTTCCAATCGCATGCGCTTGCCATTCATGGTAAACTCGGTCCCACTGATATACACATCCCGCAATATCCAGGTCACCACTTGAGGAGGTATTTGCAGTAAGAGCAGTTTGACATGAAACCAGTCGGGTTTTGAATCCGGCAAAATACTCTCAATTCTGGCAAAGCTTAGCGGATTGTCTTCAAAGTAGATAAGCACAAGATCGTTTTCTGTAGCTATTTTATCATTCATAATATTTTAAATTTTAGTCATTGCAGCAACATCAGGTAATACTCGCGTGCCGACCGCTGGTGCGGATGACGAGGGGCTGTCTGCCGACCGAGTGTCCGGGTTAAAAAAGGATATCAGTAGTGTGGAGGATATTGCTGTTGATCTTATTAGTTAAAGATATTCAATATTATATTTTTTTTCAACAAAAACCTTCATCTTGTTAGTCGCTAAAAAAATCTTCATTTTCCGGCGAAATGGCCGATATAATCTTATGATTTTAAAAGACCCGGCTTTCTAACGGTAATTCAGTGAGAATTATCGGTGTCATAACAACAAAATCAACAAATTTTAATCGAATTAAATGCATAGAGGTGAACCTTATGAAACATAAATCTGTTAATTTTGCTATTTTCCTTGGTCTGTTGGCAATCATCGTTTTGGTCGGCCCATCAGCTGTGGGGACGGCTCAAACCATTTCGGGAGATCTAATAATCCAATCCTCAAGTGAGAATGCCCGTCACCAAAAAAATGCAGACTACTGGTTTGACAAAGGTGCCCTATGCGCCACATATGGAAATGATTCAGCCGCCATTAAATATTTCCAAAAAGCTATCGTCCTCGACCCGCGAAGAAGCGATGCCTACTTTGGACAGGGCGTATCCTACGGCCAGCTGGAAAATTTTTTCGAAGCCATTGCATTAATTAACAAGGCAATTGAGATCGAGCCCCACAACGGGTTGTATTACTATGGTCGCGCCAGAGTCTATCTGCTAGCCGATGAAAGAGAGAAGGCCTTAGAGGATTTTAAAAAGGCGGCTAAACTGGATGACGAGGATGCCCAGATTTATATCAATACGATCGCTAAAACTCAATAGAAGCAACCTCCCAACAAATACCCCCATGATCAATTCGATCGAAAGGGCTCATGTGTTTTGGAAGAATCGTCCGCACGCCTCCAGCACTTTTGCTGGGGGCGTTTTTTTGGGGACATACTCTGGAGGATGCATTATCCGACATTCGGCATTCGCTTTTTACACCCCTGCCAGGAATCTCTTTTTTCAAGGGTATTTCTAATTTTCGCCAGAGTATCGGATTTTTTCAGTGCCCACTGCGGCGCCACAAGCTCCGGTCGATGGGGATCACCCGTCAGTCGCTGAATAATCATATTGGAAGGGATACGTTCGATAAAATCGCAGACAAGATCGACATATTCCTGCTGCTCCAGACATTTGTATTTCCCGTGGCGGAAATAGGTTTCCAATTGGGTTCCTTTCACCACATAAAGCAGATGAAGTTTGATGCCATCCACTCCCAGGTTGGCAATGGTATGGGCGGTGTGTAACATGTCCCTTCTGCTTTCCTGTGGAAGTCCTAAAATAACGTGAGTACATATCTTAATCCCCCGGTTCGATGTATCCTCAATTGCCTCTTTAAACCGCTGAAAATTATGGCCCCGGTTAATGAGTTTTAACGTCTTGTCGTTGGCAGACTGCAACCCGTACTCAATCCAGATCAGGTAATTCGACGTGTATGCCTGCAGAATATCCAATACCGGCTCACTGACACAATCCGGACGGGTACCAATGGCCAGACCCACGATGTCTTCCACTGCCAGGGCTTCGTCATATAGACCCTTAAGGATTTCGGGCGGTGCATATGTGTTGGAAAAAGATTGAAAATAGGCAATGAATTTTTTAGCTTTATACCTTCGTGAAAGAAAATTTTTACCCTGCAAAAGCTGGTCGGTCAGAGACACCCCTCGATTGGAGGCACCGCTGCCAGACCCGCGGTCGTTGCAAAAAATACATCCTCCGGTAGATACAGTGCCATCCCGATTGGGGCAGGTAAACCCGGCATCAATGGTTATTTTCTGTACCCGGCAGCCAAAAATTGACCGGAAATATGTATTGAGATCATTATACCTTTGATTCATTAGAACTCCGGAATGGGAGCATCCTTTTTTGATTTGCTCCGATTTTTAATTAATTTTGGCCTACTATTTATATTTTCAGGCACAGGCAAAAGCGCCAAGGCGCAAAAAAAGAGTCCCTAACCGCTTAACAAGAGCCCTTCAAAGCTTGACCGAAACAATGGTCGGCACTATTATCTGTTGCAAACCATAGCATACCATTTGACGACAAACAACGGA
>JASFFJ010000006.1:0-34484 GCA_050124355.1 Desulfobacterales bacterium
CAAAGCCGACCCTGATTCACAGAATCCAGCTACCCGATTAAAAATCATGTTTGTCGACAACGGTCCGGGTATCGCCGCGGAACACCTGGACAATATTTTTGATCCTTTTTTCACTACCAAAGATCCCGGCCGGGGAACGGGTCTGGGTCTTTCGGTCAGCTTTATGATTATAGAGAGTCTGGGCGGCACCATGTCCGTGGCGAGTGACGTCGGCCGGGGAACGACGATGATATTATCATTGCCACTATTTGATGACTAACGAGGTCTGTAATATGACAGCCAAACATATTGAAAGACGACTGCTGATCATCGATGACGAAGCGAACATGCGTCATATGCTTTCAACGGTCCTTAAAAAGGCCGGTTACCAGGTGGAAACCGCTGAAGACGGTGCCAAGGGCCTGGAGATGATCCAGCAATCACCGTATGATTTTATACTTTGCGACATTAAAATGCCGATAATGGATGGGATGGAATTTTTAAAATTGTCGCGGGACCGAATCGGGGCCGCCACCGTTATTATGATGTCCGCCTACGGAAGTATCGATACGGCTATTGATGCCATGAAATCGGGTGCTTATGATTATATTTCCAAGCCATTTAAAACCGATGAAGTCTATCTGACGCTAAAGAAGGCCGAAGAAAGAGAACGTTTAAAGGCAGAAAACCGGCTGCTGAAAGCCCGTATTCAAAAGATTGAGGGAGATTATAATTTCGGCAAAATGGTGGCCAAGAGCAAGGCCATGCAATCGGTGTTTCAATTGGCAAACAAGGCCGCAAAGTACAAGACCACCGTACTGATTATTGGCGACAGCGGAACCGGCAAAGAATTAATTGCACGAGGCATCCATTACGGCGGTAAGAGGGCCGCAGGGCCGCTTGTTCCCGTAAACTGCGGTGGTATACCTGAATCTTTGCTTGAAAGTGAATTATTCGGCTATAAAAAGGGGGCTTTTACTGGTGCAGATCGCAACAAAAAAGGCCTTTTTCAAGAGGCTGAAGGCGGTACCATATTCCTGGATGAAATTGGAGAATTATCACTATCGTTGCAAGTGAAACTCCTGCGGGTGCTACAGGAGAATGAGATTCGGCGGGTGGGCGATTCAAAGTCGCTGCAAATTGATGCGCGCGTCATTGCGGCAACCTCCAAAAAGCTCGAAGAAGAAGTTGAGAAAGGATGCTTTCGTGAAGATCTATACTATCGATTGAATGTCATGAAGGTAGAGATTCCACCCTTGCGCGAACGAACCGAAGACATCCCCCTTTTGTGCAAGCATTTTATCGGCCGCTTTAATGGAATTCTGGATAAAGAAATATCCGGTTTGGCTCCGGATGCCATGGCCAGGCTGCTGGAATCTCAATGGCCCGGTAACGTTCGACAGTTGGAGAATGCTATCGAAAGAGCCATGGTGATCGCCGACGGTTCGCTATTGATGCCCGAACATTTTGCTGCAGAAATGAAACGTAATGATGTGCGCTCCCGAGAGGACGCCGTCTTTGAAGGATTATCTTTAAAAGATGCGCAGAAAACTGTGGAAAAAAGCCTCATCACCCGGGCACTCCATGAGACCGCAGGTAATCGCACCCGGGCCGCAAGACTTCTGGAAATCAGCCATCCCTCATTGCTTACCAAAATAAAAGCCTATGGGATTGATCTCTAACTCCCTCGATAAGCCAGCCCCTCTGACGGTGAGAATTGGAAAGGTTCTACCGTTACCGGGTAATCGCGGCTAATCGATCTAACCTTGAACGATGCCGGTGGCTTATGAAGGGAGTTATTCCGAATATTTCATTCCATCAATTTTGTGCCTTAGCTTGCCGGAACACTTGAAGGTGACAACTCTTCGACCTCTGAGCATCAAATCCTCACCAGTGGCGGGATTTCGCCCCCGACGTTTGGCTTTATCTTTGACGCAAAATTTGCCAAATCCAGAGATCAGGACATCCTCGCTTGATTCTAGGGTGCGCTTGATGATTTCAAGTAAGCTTTCAATAACTTCCACTGATTTCTTTTTAGTAAAACCAAGTTCGTGAACTGATGTAACAATTTCACTTTTGGTCAAAGCCATCGCAAGTCCTCCAAAAAAGTTTTTTATTCGCTGGGCGGCTGGACGTCCTCTGCTTTTGCCGGTATGACTGTTTCAACTCTTTTCATTATATTATCGACACTTTCCATGATTTCTTCAAGTTCAGCTTTCAATTTTAGGTCTTCTCTATCTTTCATTCAAGTCTCTCCGTCTGCAATGATTTCCTGCGTTGATCGATGGTGGGGTATCAATCAATGTCAATATCTCCGAACACACTGTAATTATAAAGAATATAAGGGTTTTTAATTTATGTCAAGCAACTAATTGAAAAAATTAGTTCTTATCACTGCCTTTATGCTGATATTTTCATCTTTAGTTTACGCCGGCCACCGGCGGCGACAAAAATAGCGGAGAAAAAGGGAAGGGTTCAACCGATACCACTGGAAAAGGTGCCACAACTCAAACTCGTGGTAAATAGATTGCAACACAATTCATAAACAACCGGCTTTACGGTGAGAATTTAAAAGGTTCTATCGTTGCCGCGAGGGCATGCTTGATGGGTGCAATTGCGATCGATGCCGGTGGCTTATGAATTGTCTTGGTCCCTGGTGGCCGAAATATATAGTTAGATAGATCCTTCTCGCGACGAAACCACCCCTCCATCAATTGTTTTCCACAAATTATATTAGGTAAAAGGCCTAATACGCCTTGATTTGCCGACTTTTATGGTTTATAAATAAATAAGGGAATTCGGTTTAACTAACCGAATTCCCTTTTAATTATTTGGAGCCGACGAGCGGATTCGAACCGCTGACCTGCTGATTACGAATCAGCTGCTCTACCAACTGAGCTACGTCGGCGTTTGCCGGTCATAATAGAATTTAAACTATTAAAAATATAATACAGATATGCATATATTTTTACAGCTTTTTGCAGTAAGCGAGTTTAGGTTCAAGGCTCAAGGGTTAAAGAAAGATGTAAATCTTTAACCGGGAACCGTGAACGCTGAACCACTCAACCTATTTTTATCTATATCATCTGGAGTTTCACTTCTTTCTAAAGAGGAAGATGAAAATCAAGCGTCTTTTCAAATACGTGATTCATGTTACAAAATCAAGAATTAATTTCATATGAAACTTTATTGGCAAAGCTGTCTGAGAGAGATCGCAGCATCGACTGTATCGGGTTTTCCGGCTCAGAAAAAGCCTATCTAATTTCCAGGATCTACCTGAAACTCAGGTCGTCAATTCTGGTGATTGTTTCATCGGCCAAAGAAGGCGAGCGTCTCGTGGAGGACCTGGTGTTTTTTACCGGCAATCCTGAGACGTTGATTCTGTTTTTTCCACCCTACAATATTTTGCCCTTTAAATTTCTCGCTTACCACAATGAAACCGCCGGGCATCGCATCAGTGTCCTCTACCGCTTGCTGGAATCCGGGATCCCCTCTATTGTGGTGACCACGGTCGATGCCTTATTGCAAAAAATTATTCCGAAACAAGAAATCAACCGCTATGCCGAGCTTGTCATCGCCGGTGAAGAAATCGACCGAGATCATTTAATCTCAAAGCTCATTGCGGGCGGCTATACAAAAACGGCCATCGTTGAGGAGCCCGGAGACTTCAGTGTTCGAGGCGGGATCGTCGACATTTTTTCACCATTGTATCCGGATCCATTGAGAATCGAGTTCTACGGGGACCTGGTGGAATCCATCAGGTTTTTTTCGGCCTCCAGCCAGCGAAAAATTAAAGATATGGATGAGGCTGTCATATTGCCTGCCAAAGAAGTAATCCTCAACGAGGGCTCGCTGCCGGATGTCATTAGCCGTATCAGGACCCTGGCGAGTGAACGCGACGTCCCCGTCACGCACGCCAGATATATTATCGATAAGATCAGACATGATGAGGAATTGCCCGGGATCGAGAGCCTGATTCCCCTAATCTACCCTCAACTGGATACGTTATTTGAATACATGCCTCAAGATTCGCTGGTCGTGACCAACCCTCTCGAAGAACTGAAAAAGATTGCCAAAGAAACCGAAGAGCGGGTCATCATGAATTATAATTCATCCTGCGATGAGAGAAAACTATGTGTCGAACCCCGGCAACTTTACCTGCAATGGTCCCAGGCGGCCGAATATATATCCGAAAGAAAACCGCTCACATTCAAAAACCTCGATGTATTAAAGACCCGAGATCAAAGCCAGGTCATTCCATACCGGTTTGAGGCCACCATTGAAAATAATACGGACCTGAGCAGGGAAATTAAAACTTCCCGTGAAAAAGAGGAACTTCTCAGGCCGCTGGTGAAATGGATGACGGATAAACAGCAGGCCGGTTTCGCAACTCTTGCCGTATGCCGGACCCAATCCCAAGCCGCCAGACTCGACGCCTTGCTGACCCCTTATGGCCTTCAGGTAACGCCGGTGGAGGGATTCTGTGAAATCGACAATGCCAAAGGTAAAATCTGCATCTGTATCGGTCAGGTTTCCAGCGGATTTGTGTGGTCGGAAGAATATCTGGCCGTCATCACTGATGATGAAATTTTCAGTGTGCGGCATCACCGCCGTAAATCCTCCGCAGCCGGACCCCGCCCCCAATTACTCGATTTTCAGGAACTCAAACAAGATGATCTCATTGTTCATGATGACCACGGTATCGGTCAGTACGGCGGGCTTGTCAAATTGAGTGTGGGCGGTATCACCAATGATTTTTTGGTCATCGCCTATAAGGGGGGCGATAAACTCTATCTGCCCGTTGATCGCATGGGTGTCGTTCAAAAATACATGGGGGTGGACGGTATTGTGCCGGTTCTCGATAGCCTTGGCGGGAAATCATGGGAACGGGTCAAAGCGCGGGTAAAAAAATCAGCCCAAAAAATTGCCGGGGAACTTCTCAAACTATATGCCCGGCGTAATGTGGAGCAGGGCTTTGCCTTTTCGCCGCTCGACAGCTATGTTAAGGAATTCGAGGCAGGATTCACCTATGAAGAGACAGCCGATCAGCTCAAGGCCATCGAGGATGTGATCGGTGACATGCAAAAGCCGACCCCTATGGACCGTCTGGTATGCGGCGATGTGGGCTACGGTAAAACAGAAGTTGCCCTGCGGGCATCATTTTTGACGGTAAATGACGGCAAGCAGGTTGCCATGCTGGTTCCTACCACCATTCTGGCCGAGCAGCACTATGCAACCTTCTGCAGCCGGTTTGAACAGTATCCGGTCAATGTCGCCTGCTTAAGTCGTTTCCGGCCCCGGCGTGTGCAACGCGCCATCATCGATGATCTCAAAACGGGTAAGATCGATATTGTGATCGGTACGCATCGGCTGCTGCAAAAGGACGTCGCATTCAACGATCTGGGGCTTTTGGTGCTGGATGAGGAGCAACGCTTTGGTGTCAAGCACAAAGAGAAGCTAAAGCGTCTGAAAAGCACGGTGGATGTCCTGGCGCTGACGGCCACACCGATTCCCCGGACCTTGCATTTGTCACTGGTGGGAGTTCGGGACATCAGCATTATCTCGACACCGCCTGAATATCGTAAATCGATTATTACCTATATCTCTGAATTTGATGACGCCCTGATTGCCGAAGCCATTCGAAAGGAACTGAGGCGGCAGGGACAGATTTTCTTTGTCCACAACAATATTCATAGCATTGACAGAATTGCCGGTAAATTGAAACGTCTGGTGCCCGAAGTCCGACTCGACGTAGCCCACGGCCGTTTGGCCGAAGACGAGCTGGAACAGGTCATGTTCTTTTTCATGAACAAAGAAATCGATATGTTGGTATGTACAACGATTATCGAATCCGGTCTTGATATTGCGTCCGCCAATACCATCATCATCAATCGCGCGGATCGCTTCGGGTTGGCCCAGATGTATCAGCTGCGAGGCAGGGTCGGACGGGCGGATGAACAGGCCTATGCTTATCTTCTGATTCCTCATGAGAGTCTGCTGGGTAAAGATGCTCAGAAACGGCTGAAAGTATTGATGGAGCATCGGGACCTGGGCGCTGGTTTTCAAATTGCCATGAGTGATTTGAAAATCCGGGGCGGCGGAACGATTCTGGGAGCTTCTCAATCCGGACACATTGCCGCTGTCGGCTATGACATGTTCTTGAAATTGATGGAAAGTGCCGTGGCCGAGGTCAAAGGGGAAACCCGGGTGACGCCCCTGGAACCGGAGATAAACGTAAACTTTTCCGCCTTTTTGGCTGCGTCGTATATCCCTGATATTGACCAACGCATGGCGGCCTATCGCCAGCTGGCGAAGATGACGGAAATCCAACAAGTCAGCGATTTCAAGTCGGAGTTGGTCGACCGTTTTGGACCGCTGACAACGGAGGCCTCCAACTTGCTTTTGAAAATAGTGCTCAAGGTGCTGGCCAGAAAGGCAGGAGTTTCACGACTGGATCTGGCGGCCGAAAAGCTCATTCTACAATTTTCAGAGTCCCACCAGCGCAATCCCGCCGGAATGGTTGGCATGATCACCGCCGCGCCCAAACAGTTTGAGCTGTCGCCAGAGGGTGTTCTTAAAGCCAGGCTAGAGCCTGGTCGTTTATCCAAGCAACTGGGCCAGGCTAAAATCCTCTTGAAAGAAATTGTACAGCGTGTTAACTCAATTCCTAAGCCACCGGCTATGCCGGTGTGAATTTAAATGGTGCCCGTCCATAAAAGACCGTTGCCAGAGAAGGGCACCATTTGGTGTTTGCAATCCAGAAATGAGGATTTTTGTCCAAGGTCAAGGAAATAAAGCGCTTGTGCGGAGGCGTAGTTTACTGCGCCGCACAAGCAACCGCGCAGATTGACGCTGAAATTGGGCTAAAAGACCATTTGTGGATGGAAACTAAATGGTTTTACCGTTACTGCGAGGGCATACTTGTTGGGTGCAAACCTGATCGATGCCGGCGGATTATGATTTGAGGTAAAAAACAGCGGCCACCAGCAGGTGGCCGGCTCTTTCCAGGGGCTATCCTCATACCCCAGTTCTGCTGGTGGTCGCTGATTTGCTAAACGTTTATTGAGCCTTTATTCTATTTTTCTAACAACATGCCTAAAAGAAATGGAGAATTCAGCAAATACCATTGGCTAAATTCGGTTCGTCCGGGTTAGAATAAAGTAGGGACGTCACGTTAACAAAGGGTTATCAGAAATTGTAGCGGAGATGATAAAGCTTTTTTCTAAAACTTTCTGGTTGATGGGGCCGATTTTTTATCTTCACTTATTTTTAGGTTGCGGGGAAGAAGGGTCCGGATTGGGAAACGAGGTGCTAATACGCCTTGGCGACCGGATCGTAACTGTCCTCGAATTTAATGAGGCCTTTGAGATTTCCAAAATCGCATCCGCGTCTGACACCAGTCAAAGATCCGAGGATTTGGAAAAGGCCCAATTAAGGCTCTTGAACGATCTGGTCCTCGAGACGATTCTTCTTGAAAGGGCAGGTGAGATTGGCGTCAGCATCTCGGATACTGAGCTCGAAAACGCCGTGGCTTCGATAAAAAAAGATTATCCGGCAGGGGAATTTGAAGAGGTGTTGCTGGAGTTTGCCGTTTCTTATAGAACCTGGGAAACTCGCTTAAAGAAACGCTTAATCATGGAAAAAGTGATTGAAAAGGAACTCGAGAATCAGATTACGATTACCCCTGAGGATATCGCCGAATTTTACAAAAAAAATCTCCAGGGCAAAAAAACTGAATCCGAATCAACCCCCACTTCGGATGATATCAATGAAAGTATCGTCAAGCAATTGCGTCGGGAAAAGGCAGAAAAAGGATATAAAACCTGGCTTGAAGCATTGAAGACAAAATACGACATCGAAATAAATAGCGAACAGTGGGAAAAAATTACAGGTTCCCAACCAAAATAAAACCACTAAAAATGATACAAAAAGAAGCTGATAATAAACTCTTTTTTATGCTGGGAGTGATGTTCATTGGGCTTGTCACCACATTCGCCTTGCATGGCAGGGTTGACGCCCAAGAACCGGAAACAATAGATCGCATAGTGGCCGTGGTCAACAACGATATCATTACCCTGTACGATTTAAATCGGGCTTTGAAACCCTATGAGGAAAACATCAAGGCGTTAGGATACGAAACGGAGAAGGAACGTGAAACCCTTTTTCAGGTTCGGAAAGATCTCCTCGATCAGCTTATTGACCGTGAGCTGGCCGATCAGGAAATCAAGCGCGCACAAATTTCCGTCAGTGAGAGTGACATCGATGGGACCATCGAACGTATGAAAGAGGCCCGTTCTATTACCGATGAACAACTGCGGGAAGGACTTGCCCAACAGGGTATGACGATGGCGGAATTTCGCAAGGAAATAAGAGAACAGATTATGCGAACCAAACTGGTGAATCGGGAAGTAAAATCAAAAATTGTGGTGACCAAAGCGGATATAAAAGATTACTACGACAGTCATCAGGATAAGTATGCCGGCGAGAAGAATTATTACCTCTATAATCTATTCGTCAGACTATCACCGGAGGCCGACACTTCTGAGAAAGAGGACGCTTTCAGAAAAATGGAAAATGCCAGGGCAAGACTGGACCAAGGTATTGCCTTTGAAGACCTGGTAAACCAGCTGACGGATTCATTCTCCCTGGTTCAAGGTACTGACTTAGGATTGTATCGAACGGAGGAATTGTCCGAAGAGCTGCGAGGCGCTGTTGAAAAACTGAACGCCGGTGAGTACACGGAAGTGCTTGATACTGAATTCGGTCCGCAGATCATATATGTCCAGGAGATACAGGAGAAAACAGCGAAATCTGTCGATGAAGTTGAGTCTGAAATCTCAGAAATACTTTACAACGAATTGGTGGATAATAAATATCAGGATTGGCTGGATGAACTTCGCAGCCGGTCCCTGATAAAGATCATCAACTAACCCCATGGAATCAGACAAAGAACCTCTGTCATTCGGGCGTTATTTGCAGGCCATAAGGCTTGAAAAGAAAATCAGCCTGGAACAGGTTTCAAAGCAAACACGTATCGGCTTGGGCAATCTCTTGCTGATTGAACAGGAAAATCACGAGCAGCTGCCGGTCCAAGTCTATGTAAAGGGGTTTCTACGATCTTACGCAAAAGCCATTGGTGCTGATGGCGATGAAGTGATTCGACGCTATGACTCTTGTATTGAAGTCGTGCAAAAAATATCTGATTCAGAATACGCCAGCAAGGGGACTGGGCCTAGAATATGGTTGAAACTTCTGATATCGTTGGTTTTTCTTATTTGTATTATCGGCGCCTCCCTCTTGGCGATTTTTTTCTTTCGACAAGCACCAACTGCAGATCATCCGTCTGAGCAAAAGACCACTGCTGAAACGGAGCAAGCTGTCGATACGCAAGATGCAAAAAATGAACTTGATCCCGCCGCCAAGCCCGTAAAAGTGGTTCCGGAAAAGTGGTTGCTGCACGTGGCTGCTGTGGAAGAAACCTGGTTGAAGGTCATCATGGACGAAAAAGAGTCCAGTGAATACCACCTAAATACGGGAGATGAGCTAAAGCTTGAAGCCGTTTCCGGGTTTAATCTGCTCATTGGCAATGCCGGCGGCATAAAATTAACACTCAATGACAAGCCCGTTCCAATCTCTGGGAAAAGCGGGGATGTGGTCACCATTGAACTTCCTTAATCCTGACAGGAAGAAATTGAAGATTGAAGATTGAAGATTGAAGATTTAATGAATCGCTATGCTCTGTCTTTTTTAAATTGACAGCACTCCACAAATATTCAATCTTCAATCGACAATCTTCAATACCCATAGATATTTAATCTTTAGATATGCCGATAGACAGCAACAAAATACTGGCTGACAGCATCAGAAGACTTTTGCGACGGGGGGCGACAAGCCATCTTGCAAAGATCGTGAACAAAACCCATGGTGCCGACCTGTCGGTATTGTTTCGCTCACTGTCCCTCGCCCAGCAGCATAAGCTGTTTGACATGATCACCGATGTCGAACAAAAGGGGATTCTGTTTAGCGAGCTGGAGGAGGACATATTCCAGGATCTTATCGAGGAAATGCCCGTTGAGGATATTGTTAAGGTTCTGGAAAGCATGCCTGCCGATGATGTTGCGGACATCCTTGGGAGACTACCGGAAGATAGGTCCCAGGAAATCCTGGACAAAATGAAAAAGGCGGAGTCCGAGGAAGTCGAAGATCTTCTTCGTTACGATGATGATACCGCCGGCGGGATTATGGTTCCCGATTTCATCGCCCTGAAAGAGGATGTCACCGCCAAAGAGGCCATTGAATCGTTACAAAAAGAACATTCCGATGTAGAGATGGCATTTTATCTTTACGTGGTTGATGAATATGGCAAACTGGTCGGTGTCAGCTCCCTGCGCCAACTTGTAGTGGTGGCCCCTGATACATGCCTCAAGGAATTTATGAGCACAGATGTCTTTTCCGTCCGGACCGACATGGACCAGGAAGAAGTTGCCAGAATTGTTGCACGCTACGATATCCTGGCAGTTCCCGTGGTTGATGACGCTAACCGGCTGGTGGGCGTTGTCACGGTGGATGATGTCATCGATATTCTTAGAAAGGAAGCCACGGAAGATATATTGAAAATGGCAGGTGTGGGTGAAGAATTTGTCGAGACCAAGTCTATTTTTAAAAGTACGCGGATTCGCCTGCCATGGCTGTTTGCAAGCTGTGTTGGCGGCCTGTTTGCATTTTATATCATTGGAAAATTTGAGAGCAGTATCCTAAAATATGCATACCTGGCCGCCTTTATACCAGTGATCATGGGTATGGGCGGAAACATCGGCACCCAATCTTCCACAATTGTTGTAAGGGGGCTGGCAACCGGACGTCTCCATGTCAGGGATATCTGGTCCGTGGTAATGAAGGAGCTTTCGGTCGGCGTTATTCTAGGTTCCGTCTATGGCGCTCTCATCGGTAGTGTTGCCCAGTTTCGATACAGTATGCTAGCGCTAGCCGTATCGGTTACCCTGGCCGTTATTTCTTCCATGTCCGTTGCCGCGCTGGTGGGCTCATTGGTACCGATGGCGTTTGCCAGGATAAATATCGATCCGGCCGTGGCGACGGGCCCCTTTGTGACCACGGCCATCGATATCATCAGTGTGTTTTTTTATTTTAAGATTGCCACCACACTGCTTGGAATTTAAGTAAATGCCGGTTTTTTCCTCGCCTGCCATTTTGCTCCGACGAATGGATTATGGGGATTTTGATGTCATTATCACCTTTTTCACGCTGAAAAAAGGCAAGCTGTCCTTGATTGCAAAGGCTGCCAAAAAGAGCACCAAACGTTTCGCCGGTATTTTAGAACTTTTTTCAGTGCTGGAGATAGTGGCCGGATCCGGTCGGAGCAAAGGGTTGTCGGTCCTTCAGGAAGCCGTTTTAAAGCACCCCTTTAGTGCCATACGAGCCGATTTCAGGAAAACGGCCTATGCCAGCTATTGGGCTGAGCTGATTTACAATTGGATAGAAGAAAATTTCAAACAGGCTGCGCTATATCGTCTTTTTGAACATGTTTTGGCAGAACTGAATAGCGGGCGGACAGCACCGGCTGCGCTGAACATTCTATTTCAAATGAGGCTTCTGACACTTTCGGGGCATCGTCCCAATTTAATCGATTGCAGCGCATGCGGGAAGGTACTGGATAATATCAAACAGGACCACATCATTATTGACTCGCAAAGGGGAGGGATAATATGCAAAACCTGTCGAACCGGTGCCGCCGCCGGCACGCTGTTAGGCAAAGGGACAATAAAGCAGCTTTTATGGGTCGAAAGCGGAGATTTGGCAAAAGCAACACGGATAAAATTCTCACAATCTGCGATAGAGCAAGGCACCATCTTTTTAGAAGAATTTGTATGCTACCATCTGGGTAAACAACCGCGCAGTCTGAAATTTTTGCGACAGATCAGAAAGGCAGGTGATTAGCAGAATGAAGTTAATACCAATTAGGTGAATAAATCCCAACCCGGATCCGTCGACGGAGAATTGACTATTGAAGAATGAAGATTGAAGATTTGTGGAAGTCGCTCCGCTCTGTCATTTTTATGCTCTTCTTTCATTGTCTCGCCGGCGGACCATCGATGGTTAACCTATTTCAATCCAATATTTTGACACTAATACTAAAAAAATCTACCAACCTAATTTATTTCTATTAGAAAAAATGTTGTAAAAATTTTAGGATGTCAGGCTAAAATTGAGTAATATCCTTAAATATTCATTCTTCAATCTTCAATATTCAATCCTGGCCGGGTGTTATGGATAAAAAATTCAGAAAAATTCTTGATTCCAACCCTATTGAAGCGTCAGCTCCCTGTCGGATCGACTTGGGGGGCACCCTGGATATCCCGACATTTTATTTTCCGCTGAGACACCTGTCCCCCTGCTCTTTTAACATTGCATTGAAACTTAGAACCCGGGTTCGTCTGCTGCCTTATGCCAGAGGACAGATAAAAATTACGTCCAGAGGGTTTAAAACGGCGCAATTTTCGGCAGACGCCGGTCCATTTAATCACCCCATGGGGCTGATGTTTGCTACAGCAGCCTTTTTCAATGCCGAGGGGATTCATATCGATATTCAATCTCAATCACCCCCGCGCAGCGCCCTGGGAGGATCGTCAGCAGCAGCGGTAGCGCTGGTTGCTGCATTTTTAAAATTGGTGGGCACCACGGAATTCGGGGGCAGATCGAACCGGCGTAGCGTTGCGTTACTTGCCTATCAACTTGAGCAATCTACCGCCGGTGTTCCTTGCGGCTTTCAGGATCAGCTGGCCGCCGCTTATGGCGGTGTGAATGTTTGGAGCTGGCAGACCGATCCCGATCGATCTGTGTTTCGACGGAAAGTAGTGGTCGCTAAAAAAGGCCACAAAGAACTGGCGGGCCATCTTCTTTTGGCCTATTGCGGGAAACCCCATCTGTCCAAAGATATCAACGGTCGATGGGTAAAGCAGTTTCTCTGCGGGAAAAATCGAAACCTGTGGCGGGATGTGATCGCATCTACGCGGGGATTTGTGAAGGCCCTGATAGCGAAAAACTATAAAAAGGCTGCCGAGTACATGAACCGGGAAACCGATATCCGCCGAAAAATGACACCGGACGTGCTGGACAAAGTCGGTCGCCGCCTGGCGCGTATAGCGTTGCAAAACGATTGCGGTGTCCGTTTTACGGGCGCCGGTGGAGGGGGGTGCCTGTGGGCCTTAGGAGAGGTCGAAAATATTGACAGATTGAGGCCCTTGTGGCAAAAGTCGCTTTCATCCCCCAAAGAGGCTTGTCTTCTCGATGCTGACATTGATTCAAAAGGGGTTGTGGTAGATTAACCCCAAAATTCAAATAGCAAAACTCAAATACCAGACAAATCACAATGACCGAAATTCAAAATCCCAAACAATTGGTTTTTGATCGTACTTGAAATTTGGATATTTGGAATTTATTTGATATTTGATGCTTGTAATTTGTTATTTCAGGCTTGCCTGGGTTAGGGTAACTATTTAGGAAAACCTATCAGCGGCGGCTTAAAAACAAGGTAAAGGAACGAGTACATGAACTTTCAAGATGTAATACTAAAACTACATAAATTTTGGGCCGGCAAAGGCTGTGTGATGGTGCAGCCCTACGATTTAGAGGTCGGCGCGGGAACATTTCATCCCACCACCACCTTAAAAGCGCTGGGTCCGGAACCCTGGAACGTCGCTTATGTTCAACCTTCCAGACGGCCCACCGACGGGCGTTACGGTGATAATCCGAACCGTCTACAGCATTATTACCAATATCAGGTAATATTAAAACCGTCGCCTTTTAATGTCCAAGATCTGTATTTAAAAAGTCTCAAGGTCTTGGGGATAGATCCCCTCGATCATGATATTCGATTTGTTGAAGATGATTGGGAATCCCCGACGCTTGGTGCTGCGGGCCTGGGCTGGGAAGTTTGGCTGGATGGCATGGAGATCACCCAGTTTACCTATTTTCAAATGGCCGGCAGCATTGAATTGAGCCCCATTCCCGTTGAACTGACCTACGGACTGGAACGTATTACCATGTATCTTCAGGGCGTGGACAACGTCTATGATCTGAAATGGAATGATGAAATCAGTTACGGAGATGTGCATCATCAGCAGGAAGTCGAGCAGTCTACTTACAATTTTGAAAAAGCCGATGTACCGGCCCTATTTGATCTGTTCAGCAAATACGAAGGCGAGTCCTTAAAACAACTCGATGCTGAACTTGTTCTTCCGGCCTATGAATATTGCCTGAAATGTTCGCATACCTTTAATCTTTTAGACGCCAGGGGCGCTATCAGCGTTACCGAACGCACGGGTTATATCGGTCGGATTCGAAACCTGGCCCGGGGATGTGCGGAAGGGTATTTGAAACAGCGCGAAAATATGGGATTTCCGCTGATGAAAAGCAAGGAATAGGTAAAAGGCTCAGGGTTAAAGGCTCAGGGCATAGGGTTCAGGGTTCAGATGACAGAGGACAGTAGACAGAGGGCAGAGAACAGATGACTGAGGACAGAGGTCAGAGAACAGATGACAGAGATCAGAGGACAGAGGTCAGAGATCAGATGACAGAAATTCCGAATTCTTTTACTTTCTCTATGCGCTATGCCCTCTGCTCTATGCCTTTTATTGGCCGTATCACGCAACGCGCAACTTGTAACCCGTAACCCGAAACTCGTAACTCACTACTGAGGTGACTATGGATAATTTATTACTTGAAATTGGCGCTGAAGAAATCCCGGCCGGCTATATTCAGCCGGCATTGACTTTTTTGTCTTCCTCGCTGCTTAAAAAATTGACGGATGCTCGCATCGAACACGGTCCTGTCAGGGTTTATGGAACGCCTCGGCGATTGGCTGTGATGGTCGAAAGTGTGGCGCGCAAACAAAAGTCTACTAAGAGCGAAGTGATCGGTCCTCCGACAAAAGTTGGTTTTGATGAGAATGGCAAGCCAACCATGGCCGCACAAAAATTTGCTGAAAAAGTGGGAGTGCCCGTCAGTCAGCTCATTATAAAAGAAACTGCCAGGGGTTCCTATCTGGCTTCAGAAAAAATGGAACGTGGTCTGGCAACCCACATCCTGTTGAAAGAAATTCTACCGGAAGTCATTTCATCTATTCCGTTTCCCAAAAAAATGAGATGGGCTGATCTGGATGTCGAATTTGCCCGGCCGATCACTTCGATTTTAGCATTGTTGGGAAAATCGCCTGTCACTTTTCGTTTTGGCAACACAAAAAGCGGTCGTTATACCTACGGGCATAGTTTTATGGCTCCCGGCAAAATTAAACTGGACGTCGCCGATGAATATCTCGAAAAATTACGTACTGTCCGGGTTCTAGCGGACATGGCGGAACGAAAAAAAATGCTCGAGCACGGCATCGCCGAGGCCGCCCAAAAAATAGGGGGCCGTATCCTGCCCGATGACGAGTTGGTGGATATCGTAAACAATCTTGTGGAATATCCGGTGCCCGTGGCCGGTAAATTTGACGAGGCCTTTCTGGACGTGCCAGATGAGGTCTTAATCAACGCCATGCGAGAGCATCAGAAGTACTTTGCCGTGGTTAATAATGACAACAAGCTGATGCCGAATTTTATTGCGGTCAACAATACCGCTGCAAGGGATTTGGCACTGTCGGCCAAGGGACATGAGAGAGTGCTGCGGGCCCGTCTGGCAGATGCGCAGTTTTTTTACCAGGGAGATTTGGAAATCACGGATGACGATAGGGTGGAGAAATTAAAACGGGTTCTCTTCCAGGCCAAGCTGGGAACCATGTATGATAAAATTGAAAGGGTGGCCAATATTGCTGAAAATCTGGCTGATTTAGTTGCCTATACACCGGCGTCAGACAGCAAAGACACCGATTTAAAAACCCAGGTAAGCCGCGCCGCCAGGTTGAGTAAAGCCGATCTGGTCAGTCAGGTGGTAGGTGAATTTCCAAAGCTACAGGGGGTTATGGGAAGAGTCTATGCCACCGTCGCAGGCGAACTCCCCATGGTGGCCGCCGCGATTGAAGAACATTATCGGCCGGTATATTCCGGTGCACCCCTTCCGGCAACACCGGTGGGGGCCATACTTTCGATTGCTGACAAGATCGATTCGATTTGCGGCTGTTTCAGTGCCGGTCTGGTACCCACCGGTGCTTCCGATCCCTACGCGCTGCGAAGACAGGGCATCGGGATTGTTCAGATATTGAAAGATAAAGGCTATTCATTTTCCTTGCATGATTTGATTCAAGACAGCGTGACGCAGTTCGGGAGCAAAAGCGATCAAAAACGCAGCGATTTGATCGAAAATGTCTACAGGTTCCTGAAAAACCGCATCTCCCACCTGCTTGTTGAAGACGGTTATTCAAAGGATACGGTTGCAGCCGTTCTCAATGTCTCCTGCGACAATATTTCGCAAACATGGAGCAGGGTAGGGGCCCTTGAAAAACTCAAGACCATGCCGGATTTCGAGCCGCTGGCCGCAGCGTTCAAACGGGTGGTCAATATCATCAAAAAGTCAGATGATTTCAAGATCACAGCCGTCGATCAAAAACTATTCCAGCATGAATCCGAGGCGGCGCTTTTAAGAGCCTACGAAGCGGTTAAAATGAAGGTAGAAGATCATTTGCAAAAAGATCTCTTCGACCGGGCCCTCGTTGAAATCGCCTCTTTACGCGATGCAGTGGATGCTTTCTTTGATGGGGTCATGGTGATGGCCGATGATACGGCCGTGCGACGCAACCGACTGGCCCTGCTGGGGCTCATCGCCACCTTGTTTAGCGAGTTTGCGGATTTTTCCAAACTATCGACCTGAGAGGGTATGGCCGATAACGAGTGACGAAATCGTATCATTTCAGACTCCCGGCTTCTTGCTTGGAGAACATCATAAGCAGTCACTCAATGGTAATGGGGACAAGGAAGAAAAATGCACAGGCAAGTGATTCAGGGATTGGTCTTTTTTGTGGTATTGATTTACTGTAATCTGGCTTACAGTCAAAGCATTACGGTCGGACCCGACGGGAAGTATCAAAAACAGGTCATCAGCGTGCCTTACGCCTTTTACAATAAAGCCTTTGGTTTTGCCGGCGCTTACGCCTATGCCGTGACAGGGTGGCCCCAGAAGCAATCGGCACTGATTGGCACGGCAATGGCAGGTACCAAGGGATCGGCCATGGGATTTATAATGGGAAGAGATCTTCAAATGCCTTTCGCACAAAGGCTGTTTCTGGATCCCATTGTTCAGGCGGGCTACTTCCGAGATGCTGACATTTACATAAACGGCAAAGAGAAATTTTCGGATGAGCGTGCCGGCAGCAATGGCTCCGACAAGGACAATAAGTTAGAAAGTGACGGCTGGGACAACTTTTTCCGACTGCGTTTTAAATATGTGCTGCCAATCGGCCACGGCAAAGATCAGATTATCAGCACCCAGGTCGTGGACCAGGGACTGCTGGTCGATGGCGCCACCGGGGGCGAGTCCTGGAACCCCTTTCACAGCGGACGGACCTATTTCGAAGTGAAACCTTTCTACCGATTGCAGCAAGTCGACAGCGACGAAGTCCGGGAGGATGTGAAAACCAACGGTATCGAGTTTTCCCTGTTTCGCGATAACCGGGATTTTAAACTGAACCCATCCAAGGGCAGCGCCCTGCGGTTGAAATTTAACCGGGATTTCGGGTGGTTCGATAGCTCAAATTCGTGGACGGTGGTTGACGGGGAATTCGACAAGTATTTTTCGCTGGGGGAGTCGAACTGGTTCCGCCAGCGGGTGCTGGCCTTTGATTTCTGGACGGCCTATTCACCGACCTGGAACGAAAAAAGCAATGGAGACATCGATAACGGAGCACCGTCATATGCCGGCGCTACCCTGGGTGGACTGTGGCGTTTGCGAGGATTCCCGTCCCAGCGATTCAGTGATAAGGCGGCCATTTACTATTCCGCAGAGATGCGCTTCATTCCGCGCTGGAATCCGTTTGACGGCTGGCCCTGGATACAGAAATACCTCGGCGTCCAGTGGCTGCAGTTTGTGCCGTTTGCCGAAATCGGCCGGGTGGCGCCGGAATGGAACGTCGAACGTCTGCATCAGTCCATGAAATGGAGCGCCGGCCTGGGGGTGCGCTTCTGGGCCAAAGGCCTGGTGGCCCGGATCGATTCGGCTGTGTCTGATGAAGGCTTCGGTGTTCAGATGATGGTTTCCCAGCCGTTTCAATTCTAAATCGGCCTGTCTTTTGAAGGCCGAGTTAAATTTGTCAAAAACCGGCATGCCTATCCGTAAATTCAGAACTACTGATGTGTCGTAAATTTACGCATATTTTTACTACAAATTTTGTAGGTTATCTAGATGTCAGGGCTTTCCGAGAAGTTTTACCAATTGGGGTCAGAAGCCCTGAAATTAGCCATAAAATGAACTCCCAGCGGTCCTATCTGTCTGCCGAAAAATGGAACGTGGTCTGGCAACCCAAATATTGCTGAATAAGATTCTACCGGTAGTCATTACATCTATTCCGTTTCCTAAAAAAATGGGATAGGCTGATCTGGACGTCGAATTTGTTCGGCCAATATATTCGATTTTAGCATTTCATATTAGCATTACTATTCTTGAGCTCGATCTAACGATACGACTATGACAGCGGTCGCAATTCGAGATGATTGCAAAGGCGGAGATAGGAAAGATGTCAGAAAAACCCACCTATGAAGATCTGCAGAGACGAATTCAGGATTTAGAGAAAGCTGAATTCGAACGTAAAAAAACTGAGCAGGCACAGCGGGAGAGGGAAGAGAGTTTCCGGCAAGTATATAGACAAATTTCGGTGGGCGTGGCGCGGGTTTCGTTGGAATCTCAAATCGAGGGCGCGAACGAGTGAGTTATACTTTCCAATAACAAGAGATGAAATACCGGGTAAAGATTTGTCCATACCTGTTAAGGATTACAAGGGAAACGGAAAGACAATTTTGGTCGTTGATGATGTGGCAAGCCAAAGAAAGATATCCTGCAAGATGCCAAACACACTTGGCTATAAAGCCAGGGCTGTTAGCAGTGGAGAGGAGGCCATTGCCTATTTGAAAAAAAATTCGGCAGATGTATTATTACTCGATATGATTATGGATCCGGGCATTAACGGTCGTGAGACATACGAGAGGATAATAGAGATTCATCCGAATCAAAAGGCGATTATCGTCAGTGGGTTCGCTGAAACCGATGAGGTCAAACAAGCCAAAAAACTAGGCGCTGGGAGATATATAAAGAAGCCGTTTGTGCTGGAAAAAATAGGATTTGCGATAAAGGAAGAGCTTAGAAAATAGCTAAATCAGGCCATCATACAGAAAGGCTATTATCACCCGGTGTCGAATCCGAACAAGCCCCTGCGGATGATCTCCGCGGCAACCACCTCGGGGACGCTGGTCTCCCACACACCGCGGCCCTTTTTGATTTGTTTGAGGATGTCTTCCGGCCAGATATGCATGTTGGCATTGTTGTATCTTTCTACCGGAAGAATCATGTTGTTGGCCTGTAAATGATAGTAGAAAAATTTAAGGGGCTCGGGCACCGGGAATGTCTCGGAAGTAATAATCTGTTCGGGATCGTCCGGGCTGCGCATGGGGTAGACAAACAGCAGGGTTTCGCGATCGAAAAGCGAGGCGAAGGCGCCGAGAATGCCGCCTTTCAGTCCTTCGTAATATTCAGCGTCGAATAGAGTGGTCAGATTGGGAATTCCAAGTACAAATGCCACCTTGCCTTTTGTGTAGCGGCCCAAATACGCTCTGACCCGAAAAAATCGCAGGTAGTTGGATACGATGACGGGATAATTCAAAAGATTCAAACAGTCCACCCGATCTAAAATATCCTGCATGTCGATTGTGCCCAGCAACCGCATCTCCGCAATGGAAATTTCCGAAACTGCCATGGCCATTTGCACGTTAACACCCGGTGTGCGCTGGAAGATCTCTATTCCGCTGTTTATCATATCAATGCTGACATTAGTGACCGGCTTAAACATGCTGCGCATGATCATCAGTTCCCGATTGTGAAACAGTTCGGATGGATGTACCAGCGTTTTGCGGTCCGATGCAAAAACCACCGCATCAGACAACTCCATCTCCACCAGTTTCAGCGCCATTAAGCGGTTATCCACATTTTCAAAATACGGACCGGTGAAACGAATCAAATCTATTTCCAGTCGACCCCATTCCAGATTGTCCCCCAGAGAGCGGATGAGTTTTTCAATGTCGCTGTAATATTTAAATGCACCGTAGATCAGGTTGACGCCCAAGATACCCACCGCTTCCTGCTGCATCAGATTGCTATCATCGAGCATTCTGATGTGTAGCAGAATTTCGCAGGGCGCAGCCCCCGGATAAAGCTGTAGCTTGATTCCCAGCCAGCCATGGCACTCACCCTTCTGGCTGTAGCTTTTAGCGGTAATTGTATCAGCAAATGCAAAATAGGTAGATTTCTTGGAACGTTTGTCACCGACCCTTTCCAACACGAGACGGAATTCCTTGTCGAGCATTTTCTTTACCCGGTTCTCTGTGACATATCGTTTGTCCGCTTCTTCGCCGTAAATGGCATCGCTGAAGTCCATATCGTAGGCGGAAATAGTCTTTGCGATGGTTCCGGCGGCACCCCCGGCCCTGAAAAAAAAGCGGGACACCTCCTGACCGGCCCCGATTTCAGCAATCGTGCCGTATTTGTCCTTGTCCATATTAAAAGAAAAGGCCTTTTGCATGGTGGCAATGGGTTCATCAGCCATTGTTGATCTCCAGTCTCTTATTTATTTCCAACAAAGTTATGAAAATTTACACAGATATAACGTGAAATAGGAAGGTTGGCAAGTATCCAGCGGTAACCAAGGAAGGGCTGATAAGGTTGGAGGGTTTACGCAATCTTTATCACATTGATTTTTAATCCCCAGGAAATAACAAAACTCTATTTAATTCATTCTCTGTCATCATCATCATCACCATAATAAAGAAAAGCTTTTACCGTTTTTAAGTGGTAGATCAAGAAGACCACTATCAGCATAGCGATGATGATTCCACCCCATTTTTTCAGTATGTCAACAGGTATGTATTGGTTGATAAAGTTGATCATATTGTTGCCGATGAGGGCATAGATCATGATGGAGGTCAGGGTTCCGCTGAACACGATCAGAAAATTGTTGATTGCCTTATAATTCAGCAAATACCCGATGATGGCACCTATCACCGGTCCTGTCATGAAAAAGGGGAACATGACAAACAGAAAAAGCCCGATAGAACCGTACTTTTTAATCTTGGTCTTCTGGTTCTGGGCGGTGAGTTCCGCCTTTCGGACAGCACTGTCAAAGAGCTTCGGCTGGATGATGTTTCGCATCACCAGGACCACTACGCCGTATGCAATTAAAACAATAACGAATTCAAGGAAAAAATTGTATAAAATCGTATAAAAAAGCGAAATGCCGGCCGAAAGACAGGTGAGGATACCCAAGGCCCTTCCCCCCATAAGATGAATGATGGCGGTTGAAGACAGCACCTTGTATAGGTCGGGGTCTGTAAAAAGAAGATAGAGAAAATAAATCCCGGTCAGGCCCGTCAGGCCAAGCCCGAGAAACAGGATTTTGACCTCTATCAAATTCAGGCGTTCCCTTATAAGATATGTCAGTTTCTTCAGGCCCTCATTGCACAAATGAAACAGCCGATTAAAAATATTCATCATCTTATTTTACACGGATTGATATTTTTGCGCAAAACCCTTATCCATTTTAAAAATGTCCTGTATATTGCAAATGAATGACCCCACCGCAAGAGAATAGGATATCTGTTGTGAATTTGATAATCCTTTGGTTTGGATAGATATAGTATTAAGGATTTAGTTTTCCTCAAAGAGCTTGTTGAGGCGGGAAAGAGGAAGCCTTCTAAAAATCATAACGAAGATTATAATAAACGTGCAAACAAATAATATCCCAGCATCCTGGGTGGCCTCGAATAAAACGGTATGAAAGAGTTGGCTCCATCCGGAATTGCCGGTCGAATAACCGACTTCAAATGGCCAGCATAAGGACACCGGAGCGCTGGTTAAAAAATAATCAGCCACCACATGCGAAAGGATCAGCATAAAACAGGTTTTAAAACTGACTGTAGATATGTATGACCAGATCTTCGATGATTTGGAAGCGACGTACCCCATGATTAATGCAAATAGAATACTATGGGTCGGCCCTCGGTGGTAAGCACTGCCATTGCCCTGCAAAACAAGGCCAAATATAACATCAATATCGGGTAAATTCGAAAGAATGATTATAAACAGTGCCATTAGCCACTTGTTAGACTTGACTTTACCATTGGAAATTAGGCTATGGGTTGCGAATCCGATCGCTGCGTGACCTATTGGTAAGGGCATAGATGATAACCTCAGATTTTAAATCTCAAAACGGAAATGCACTAAGCGTTCATGGGTTCAAAGGTTCAACGTTTACAGAAAATTTGTATATTAGCAAGAACCATGCAACAAATGATATTTTTCCTGTATTTATTAAAATTGTATTAAATTAAAAGGCTTGCGTTAGAGCGCAACCGTTGCAAAAATGATGGACCTTGCGCCCATTGGGAAATATATTTCACAAATTATGGGAATTTGATGATCTATGTGCCAATGATATTAGGCACATGAGGGTTTTTGGGGAAACGCAGATTTTTCCCTGATGTACTTTGCGAGGGTGGATCCGTCTATATGTGAAAAAATTGACATAATAACTATGTACATATTTTCACAAATATCTGGAGGGTGGTTTTCCCCAGGAGTCTAACTGTTTGATATTTAAATAAAAATATAAAAAGCATTGAAAATGAAGATTCATGGAGCTTTAGAATAATTGGCACATTTTTTGCTTATTACATTGCCAGGATAGAAGTGACGCAGGAAGAAATAAATATTGGCACGAAGGAATAAGCAATGGCGATAGCTAGCAGAAAAAGCAACATCGACCAAAGGGTCTATGAGAGGAGGCCCTACTCGGGGCAAATCTTTATCGTCGCAAAAGACGGGTTCAAAGAAGGAAGGCTCAAAGATTATAGCAGGTCCGGTCTTTTCATCATCACGAAGACCCGTCTATCCATTGGAGAAATCATTACCGTCGCCATTCCCTATGAGAACGACAAGCTGATCAAGTGCCGGGGAAAGATTATACGAAAGGACAAAGACGGATTCGGGATAGAGCTGATAAGAAAACGCAGCAAAGCGAATCTGAGAATTATAAAATAGGGAAGCGGACCCCAAAATATCGTGAACAGCAATATCAGTATTGCAAAACACCTATTCCTGATACCATTCTATCTCTTGCCCGCAACAATAGTGACGACTTTTTTACCATAGGTATATATTTTCTGAAAATTATTCATCTGCCACATGGAAACTTTTTTTCCTACTTAAATTCCTCCTTAAGACTAAATTAGTCACCCGAGTCTCTTTCCACGTTTCATTCAGCAATCAGGAATTCCCGTTGCTTGGTGTAGAGAAGACGCACCAGCTCATACTCAAAGTACGTGCCCGTCCCGTAATACAAAAACGTTCTGGAATCAGGATGTTGTATTAAGAACAGAATACGCGAAAAACATGGATTTATAAATGCGGCGTGGAAAAAAAGGGTTGTGAATGTTTGCTAAATTTCAGTACTATTCCTTCTAATTAAAAGTTTCGGAATAAAACTGGGGATTCCCATTATATGTAACATGCAAGTTAGCTTATCCATCACCCGCTCTTGCTACCAAAACAGAAAACAACAAATAGAATGAAAGAAACCATGGAAAATCATGAGAGACAGGGTTTAAAGTACCAGCTCTTTGGCTGGATACTCTTTATTGTATGTGCCATTTTCTTCATCGCATCAAGCTTGAAAAATGGCGATACATTGACATTCATCGGTAGTGTTCTCTTCTTGATTGCTTGTATTGTTTTCCTCATACCGTTGTTCAAGACAATTAAAAATAATGGCGGTTAATACCAAAGAGACGATGGCCTTCTTTTGAATTTTCTTGAGTTTCGGTGTCGTATATGAAAAAAACAGAAATGGAAAAATTCAGAACTACGGACGTGTCATAAAATCTGATGCAACACAAATGTCTAATCTCGCGCCAACCATACTAGATTTCGGGCGAATCGTTCTGAATTTTTATTTCTTAGAAAAAAGTGAAATTAATGAGGCCTCATGTTTTGGCAGCAAATGGTCAACGCGCTTAACTTAGGCGCCATGTATTCTCTGCTGGCCATTGGTTACACCATGGTTTACGGCATCATCAAGTTGATCAATTTTGCCCATGGTGAAATCTTTATGTGCGGGGCTTTTTTGACTTGGTGGTTCATGACCTCCTTCGCAGTTTCCTTTCCGATCGCCGCCCTGATGGGGATCATGCTGAGTACGATTTTAGGGATCGGTGTCGAGAGAATCGCTTATCGTCCCTTGCGAAATGCCCCCCGATTTGCCGTCATCATCAGCGTTTTAGGGATGTCTATCTTTCTGCAAAACATGGCAAGAATTCTCTGGGGAGCTGAATCTCAGATCTTCGAAGTCGACTTCGACCTTGCGCCGCTAATTATCGGCAATGTGGTGATCCCGATTAAAAAAGTTTTTATCCTGGCGACCTCATTCGTTTTAATGGTTCTTTTAGGCCTATATGTCAAGAAAACCTATATCGGAAAGGCCATGCGTGCAACCGCAGCCGATCCCGAGGCTGCCGAAATGATGGGTATCAATATCAATGCTGTAATTGTGCTGACCTTTGCCATCGGATCGGCGATGGGTGCCGTGGCCGGAATTCTGTTTGCGATCAACTACAACAGCATCGATCCCTTTATGGGCTTTAATGCCGGGTTAAAAGCCTTTACCGCCGCAGTTCTGGGCGGCATCGGCAATATATACGGGGCCATGATCGGTGGCATTCTGCTGGGCCTTTTTGAGGGTATCGGGGCCGGATATATTTCCTCCATGTATCGTGACGCCTTTGCCTTCGGCGTGCTGATTTTGGTCCTCATTTTTCGACCGGAAGGACTTTTAGGTGAAATTGGTAAATCCAAAAGATAAGACAACACTCGATGACCTTGCCGGGGGATCGCAGGCCGGAATAAAGGACCAAAAGCAAAACCCGTTGGTTCGTATGGCCGACCTTATTGCGCTTTCCAAGTGGTACGTGAAGCTTCTAATTGTTTTTGCTTGTTTGATGATCCCCTTAGTTGTATCCAGCAACTATGCCATGCGGATTATTATTTATATCGGCCTTTACATCGTCCTGGCTTTGGGACTAAACGTCGTGATGGGGTTTACAGGCCTGCTGAACATCGGCCATGCCGCTTTCTATGCTGTAGGGGCTTACACAACTGCCATTTTAATGGTGAATTACGGAATGTCGTTCTGGCTAACGATTCCGGCGGGAATGTTTTTCGGAGTCCTTTTGGGGATCGTACTCGGCTTTCCCACCTTAAGGGTGCGCGACGACTACCTGGCGATTGTCACCCTTGGATTCGGTCAGATTGTTTATATTACCGCCAATAACTGGATGGGACTGACCAGGGGACCCCGGGGAATACCGGGAATCCCCGCGCCACGTCTCGGATTCTCAGATTTTCAGATCGTCCTTGAAAGTTATCCGGCATATTATTATTTGATCCTGCTATTCATTTTTATTACCATCTACGCTTGTGTACGGTTAAGGGATTCACGCGTCGGTCTGGCATGGATGGCCATCCGCGAAGACGAAGATGTTGCGGCGGTTATGGGGATAAACCTGGTGTATTATAAAACCATGGCATTTGGGTTCTCGGCCGCATTGGGCGCCCTGGCCGGAAGCTTCTTTGCGGTTTTCCAAAGCTTCGTGAGTCCAAACAGCTTCACGATCCTCGAATCGGTCATCATCATTACCATACCAATTTTAGGAGGCCTGGGAAGCATCCCGGGGACCATTATCGGTGCAATTGTCATGATCGGCGGGCCTGAATTATTCAGGGCCGCCAGTGAGTACCGCATGGTGATTATGGGTGCGTTCATGGTGATCATGATGATTGTCAGACCGCAAGGGCTGTTTGGCAAAAAGTTGTACCAGCCGACTTACAAAATCTAAGAATGGCACAATTATCTGTTAGATCCCTGATAAAGCGTTTTGGCGGGCTGACCGCCTTGAACAATTTCAGCCTGAATGTCGGCGAAGGTGAAATTGTCGGCATCATCGGCCCCAATGGTTCCGGCAAAACCACATTTTTCAACGTTTTATCCGGCATGCACCCGGCCGATGGCGGTGAGGTTTTTTTCGATAACCATTCGGAAAATTTGCTGAACCTAAAAACCCACCAGATCATCGGCCTCGGCATCGCGCGAACCTTTCAAATCCAGCGTCCCTTCAATAACCTTTCCGTCCTCGAAAATTTGATGATTGGCGGGCACTGCCGAACGCGGGCGGGACTTTTTTCAGCCCTGATCAATTCGGCGCGCGCACGCAAGGAACGCGAGCAGCTTAAAACGCATGCCCGGGAGGTGATGGCGCTCTTCGGCAACCGGCTGCGCAGCGTAGAGATGAATCCCGCTTGGACCCTTTCCTATGCGAATCGACGGCGTCTTGAAATTGCCCGTGCGCTGGTATCCGACGGCAAACTGCTTCTCATCGATGAGCCCACCGCCGGCATGAATCCAGCTGAGTCGCTCCAATTGGTTGAAACCATTCAGGCGATTAATAGGAAAGGCATAGCAGTTCTGGTGATCGAACATGATATGAAATTTGTTAAAAAACTCTGTCCACGCGTGGTTGCGTTGGACCATGGTCAAAAAATCGTGGAAGGAACGTACGATGAAGTCCGCAATCATCCTAAAGTTATCGAGGCTTATTTGGGCAGGGATTAGATCGTATTGGACTTTTTATGACCACATGTTATGAGGAAATGAAGGTTTCAGTTTTCAGTAAATTTAAATTTCAAATAACAAATCACAAATACCAAACAAATTACAATTACCGAAATTCTAAATTCCAAACAATTGGTTTTTGATCTTATTTGTAATTTGGTGCTTGTAATTTGCTATTTCCGCTTTATCCAGGAAACTATGAGCGGTTAACCAATGTTGCAAATTACCGACGTCACAACCCACTACGGTCCCATACGAGCGCTGCATAATATATCGATTCGAATCGGTGCCGAGGAAATCGTGTGCCTTTTGGGCGGAAATGCTTCCGGAAAATCAACGACCATGAAAACCATTTTGGGAATTGTGAAACCGACCGTTGGCCGGGTGAAATTTGACGGAGAAAGAATTGATGGACTCAGTACACACAAAATCGTTCGCAAGGGCATCTCGCCGGTACCCGAAGCTCGAAGAGTATTTGCCCGGCTCACCGTAAAGGAGAATCTCGAAATGGGGGCCTTTATCCATCGGAAGAATCATGATTACGATATTGAGGCGGAATTGGCGCAAACCATTGACCTTTTTCCTCGTATAGGAGAACGATTAAACCAAGATGCCGGCACCCTGAGCGGCGGCGAACAACAAATGTTGGCTATCGGCCGTGCGCTGATGGCAAAACCTAAAATGATCATTATGGATGAGCCGTCTATGGGGCTATCCCCGAAACTGGTGGACGAGGTCTTTGGAATTATACAACACGTCAGACAGGTTGGAATACCGATTTTTGTGGTCGAACAAAACCTGAAAAAGGCGCTTTCCATCGCGGACAGGGGGTATATTTTAAACAGGGGTCAGATCGTCTTGCAGGATTCGGCCGAAAACTTGTTGCAAAACGAAAACGTGATCAAGGCGTATTTAGGTGAACCATAGGAGGAAAAAGATTTTTACTTGTTTGTTCCGGTTAATTGGTATATGCCAACCGAACAACCAGCACTATATCCGACTGAAGCGAACTATATATTGCCAATGTAAATCGGTCAAGTAGTCATCAAGTCTGACAGATCCGATAAAACAGAGATTTAAAAATTCCATCTAAAAATCAGCGGCCACCAGTAGACGTGGTTCTGGTCTTCTTTAGGGGCCATCCTCATATCCCCAGCTACCCCTTAGCTTGGTTGTCGCTGATTTTTAAACCTAAAAAGGAGGTGTCATGAAAACAAAACTTTTATTAATGGTAGTGTTGGTTGCCGGTATCACAGCAGGGGCCACGGTGTCAGCCGTGGCTGCTGATACGCTTGGCCTGGGTCTTTGCGCACCAATGACCGGTGGGGCGGCATCCTGGGGCCAAAAGGCCGAGGTGGGAGCAAAATTTGCCATCGAAAGGATCAATGCCCGGGGCGGGGTGGTGCCCAAAGGAAAAAGCAGTGCGATGAAATTGGAGCTGATTGAAGTGGCGGATGATAAAAACGATCCCAGGGAAGGCGCGTCAATCGCGCAACGGTTCGTCGATAATGAGAAAATTCTGATGATGGTCGGACCCCTGACCAGTAGTGTTGCGCTGGCCCAGGCGCCCATCATGAATAAAAACGGTTTGATTCAATTGGCCATCGGTGCCACTGCCCAAGCCTATACCGATGCTGGTCCCTACTCGTTTCGTCTGGTACCGACCGATGCTTTTCAGGGCAGGTACATCGCCAAGTGGGCAAATGACCAGGGCAAATGGAAAACCTATGCCGTTATCTACGTCAATGATGATTACGGTAGAGGTCTTGCAGATGTCTTCAAAACCGGCTTAAAGGAGATCGGGGTTCCTGAAAAGAATCTGGTTGCCTCGGAAGCATTTTTGCCGAATGATACCGATTTTTCGGCACAGCTAACCAAAATCAAAGGGTTAAATCCCGACGCGCTGTTTATCGCCGGCCATTACAAGGAAGGCGCTCTGGTCGCACGTCAGGCGGGGGAACTCCGCCTGGATGCCCAGATTCTCGGTACTGACGGCATTGGTCATCCGGAATATATCAAGGTTGCCGGCAAAGCTGCTGAGGGAACCATTTATTCCGGTTATTTCTCACTGGAAGATAAGCGGCCATACATCCAAAAATGGGCCGCTGATTTCAAGGAAAAATTTGGCTACGATCCGGGATTGGTTGAAGCCATTGCCAACGATTGTGTTGAAATTGCGGCCAAGGCAATCGAAATTGCCGGTGACAGTCGCCGGGAAATCGCCATCGGGTTATCCACCATCGGACCCTATCACCCTCCGATGATGGGGGCTTTGGGTGAAAATCAATTCGATGGGAATGGTGACATGGTGAGGAATATGCTGATGTACGTGGTGAAAGACGGTGTGGCGGTGTTTTACAAACCTAAATGAGCATTGCTCAATTAGGTTGAACCGGTGTGGGAGGTAATTCACGGTTATTGGTTAACTTCAGTAATTCATTCTTTAGAACGAGAATTCAGAGATTAGGTTTCAGGTTTCAGGTGTCAGGGCCACCGCTTGCCAAAAAAACAGCCGGTTTAATCGAAAAAGAAACTTTGGTCATATGGAATTAATAGAAAAGCGAATATCGAATCATGAATATCGAATGTAGGAGGAATGTATTCTTACCATTTTAGAAAAAGATTGAAGGCAGCGAATCCACGCTTCGTAGTTTTACAGTTCGCTGTCCGGTTTAGAGGAATCTTATAAGAGGTCCTACTGCATGATGAAGTTACACAGGCGGAACAAGGAGCCTAAGAGCTGACACCTGAACACTGACACCTGAAACCCGGAAAGTTTGAGCTAATTCACCAACAGTCTTGATTGACAACGGTTACTGGGTATCAGTACTTAATCATCGCCGCAAGGCATGGAGTCAAACATGAATGACGTGGTAGAACGTTGGGATCTTGCCCCTGACCTGAGCATTTCGCGGGTTCTGACCGGTCTGTGGCAGATCGCCGACATGGAGCGTGACGGCCGCAAGCTGGATCTATCGGCAACCGCAAAAGCAATGAAACCTTACGTTGAGGCCGGTTTGACTACTTTTGATATGGCCGACCATTACGGATCGGCCGAGGAAATCGCCGGCATTTTTGCCCAGGAGTACGGAAGAGACGCCGTCCAGCTGTTCACCAAGTGGGTGCCGGCTCCGGGACCCGCCAGCCGCAACGATGTGCGCAGCGCTGTTCAAACGGCGCTCGACCGCCTGCGCACCGAGCGCCTCGACTTGCTGCAATTTCACGCCTGGAATTATGCCGACCCGAGCTATCTGGATACACTGACCTATCTTCAAGAGCTCCAAGCGGAAGGGCTCATACGATATCTGGGAATGACCAACGTCGACACCACTCATCTGGAGATGATGCTCCACAGTGGTTTCGACATCGTCTCCAATCAGGTATGTTTCTCACTGCTCGATCAACGAGCGCGGACCAACGGCATGCTTGAGCTGTGTGCGCAGCATGGTGTCACGGTGCTGGCCTTCGGCACCCTTGCCGGAGGATTTCTCACTGAGCGCTGGCTGGCTCAGCCGGAGCCGGATTGGAATGGGCTCGAAACCTGGTCTCAGATGAAGTACGGTCGCTTCATCCGTGAAGCGGGCGGTTGGAAAGCGCTGCAGGATCTGCTGAACGTCGTGCACCAGGTGGCCAAACGTCACAAGGTTTCGATGGCCAACGTTGCAGGCCGATACATCCTCGATCAACCAGCCGTCGGCGGAATCATTATCGGAGCGCGCCTGGGTCTCAGAGAGCACTGCGAGGATAATTTGCGGTTATTTCAATTCTCACTCGCCGAAGAAGATCACATCGCGATCGATGAGGCTTTGGCGCGACTGCACCCGATTCCGGGCGATTGCGGCGACGAGTACCGGCGGCCGCCCTTCCTGACAGCTGCAGGGGATCTCAGCGATCACCTCGAATCGGTGCCACCGCCTTTTGAGGTCCGTACAGGGGAAGACGGCTGTACCCGGGTGCTAAGCGGCACGATCTGGGAAGAAATGGCGGGTTTCTGCCGTGCCGTGCGACGAGGCGATCGCATCCTGATTTCCGGCACGACCGCAACCCACGGTGACCGTATCATCGGCGGCGATGATCCCGCCGCCCAGACGCAATTTATCATCGACAAAATCGAGGGCGCGCTGCAAAGCCTCGGGGCAAGCCTCAAAGATGTGGTGCGAACGCGCATCTACCTCAAAAACATGGATCATTGGAAACCGGTTGCCAAGGTCCACGGCCGCTGCTTTAAAGGTATCCTTCCGACCAACACGCTGGTCGGTGCCGATATCGTCGGCTCGGCGTACCTGGTGGAAATGGAAGCAGAGGCGCTTCTCGCTTAGCAGGCTCGTAATATTAATCCGGCAATTATATTCGTCATTCCGGCCGCAGCGCAGCGGAGAGCCGGAATCCAGAAAAGGCCTTGCGGCTGCTGGATTCCCGCCTTCGCGGGAATGACGGAATGATTGATATCAGATGGCCTATTTAATTGCCAGGTTAATATATTACTTATTTCCTTAGTGCTTTATTTGATGACGGGACGCTATCGAAATTAGCATCCAACAATACAAATGAAATGGACGAGGAGAAGCCCATTGATTTTGCGTAAATATGCCGAAAAGGGGGTACGAGATGTTGGGGATCATATCAACCAAACAGATTGACATCGCCTATAAATCATCGGGCAGAGCGGGGAAGCAGACGTCATAATTTTGATCCGGGGTCAGGGGCCACAACTGATCCATTGGCCGGAATCGTTTTGCGAAGCCTAATTTATGTTGATTTCTCCACCTTTACCCGCTAATTCCTCCATAACCGCCACACTTATATCTTTCACAGAGTAAGGCTTTTTGATGTATTTTCTTGCCCCTAAATTTAGCGCTTCTCTTACCCGGTCCGTTTCCGAGTACCCACTTGCCAGAATTACTTTTTGTTTAGGATGCAAATCAAGGATTTTTTTGTAGGTGTCCAGCCCATCAATGCCAGGGTCCATAATCATATCCAAAACCAGTAAATCAGCAGTATTGTCGCTCATATATTTGATTGCTTCTTCGCCACTTGAAACGGCGTTAACAGCATAGCCAAGCTGGCTAAGCATCGAAGTGGCTATTTCCCGTTGCTCCTTGACATCATCAATGACTAAAATTGATTGACCGTCACCCTTATATTGCGATATCGGCAGATTCGTATCGACTCCGGTGATGCCTTTTAAATAGAGAACCCAATCTGAATCGGTTGACATCGAGTTGTGAAAATGTTTAAAAAATCAATTGTGCAATGTATTCGCCATCAATCTGCTGATGATTGCAACTGTCAAGGAATTGGCCGCAAAAGGGGTCGAGCCGCCGCTGTGGATGAGCGCGAACCTGCCCGGCGGTGATGCCGCCAATCGTCAACTGGAAGAAAAATGGATTCCAAGGATCCGGCATTTGGGTTGACGACCTCTTGTTGACATTCCGATGGTTACCAGATAGATTAAGCGACCATTATTAACCCCAAAACAGGAGGAAGGGATTATGAGAAAGGGACTCAACTTTATTCTGGTATTGTTTCTCATTGGCGCATTCGGCGTTTTCACGGGTGCCGGCGGGGAAGCGTTTGCCGCCGACAAGACCATTAAGGTAGGGGTAAACAGTGAAAATCCACCCTGGATTTTTTCAAAAGACGGCAAGATGACCGGATTTGAGGCGGATATATTGGAAGAATTCGCCAAGCGTGCCGGTTATAAGATCGATTACAAGTCCGCTCCCTTTGCCACCGTGCTGACCGGCGTGCAGTCCGGACAGTGGGAAATCGCCATGTCGTCGATCTGGATCAAGGAGGAAAGGGCCAAGGTAATGGATTTCGCCGATCCTTACTACGATTCAGGCATCGGTATGATGACACGCAAAGATGGTATCACCGATTTGAGTCAGATGAAGGGCAAGACCTTCGGCTCGGACACCGGTTCCGCCAATGAAGCCTGGCTCCTCAAGGCTCAGGAAGAATATGGTCCGTACAAGGTTAAAAGCTACGATTATTGGGTCGATGCCGCCCTCGACCTTGAGACCGGCAGAATCGACGGTGTTGTGGTAGACGACCCGATTGCGCTCTACTACATAAAGCAACATCCTGATTCAGAGCTTGTCATGAACATCTATATTCCGGGCTTTAAAGCCGGCCAGGCCCTGGCGTTCAAAAAAGGGTCCCCGCTTCGTGATGAATTCAACAAAATTCAGAACGAGATGAAAAAAGACGGCACCCTGCGTGATATTCATAAAAAATGGTTCGGTACCGATCCCCCGGCGGACAGCTCCGTAATTAATATCGTGCCGCCGTATATGCCGAATCAAAAGCCGAAGATGTAGAATCACTCTGAGTCAAATAGGCTTCCTTGACGGCCAATCCGTCGGGGAAGCCATCTTTTTTTGGTTTAACCATGGATCCAGCTGCCGTTCCAACAGACATAGAAAAAAAGTTCATGCGCACACACCCGGGCTGGTTTTACTGGGTCAGACGTCCGTTATTTTCAATGCTGGCTTTTGTTGCTCTGGTCGCTTATGCATTTTTCTTATTGCCCAGCAAAGACTTGTCCCCGCCGTTTTGGTTTTATTTCAGTATCGGCTTGTTTATCCTGTTGGTATTGGGCTACAGCGGCAATATTCTGGCAGACAGGGATAAACCCGAATTTTTGAAAATGACGATTGCCCTGCTGCTAATAGCGGTGCTGTGCTGGCTGTTTTATCGCTACTCAGGCGCACAGTGGGGCCGGTTGCGCAAGTTTTTCTTTAACTGGGAAAAATTGGAGGGCAACTGGTGGATTCTGCGCAACGGTCTGGGCGTTACACTCTTGCTGGCGGCGATTTCAGCGGTCGGCAGTGTCCTGGTGGGGCTGCTGGTTGCGATTTTGCGGGCCTACAACAGCCCTACCCTGAACCTTTTTTTGAAGGCCTATGTCGATATTTTTCGCTCGATTCCCATGATTGTGATTATGGTGGTCCTTTTTTTTGCGCTGCCCTATGCAGGCATATCCTTGGGCTCAATTTTGTCAACCGTCGTGGCGCTATCACTGGGATATGGCGCCTATGCGGCCGAGTCCATACGGGCCGGTATCGAATCGGTGCATTCCGGCCAGATTGAAGCAGCGCGCTCCCTGGGGTTGTCGCGCTGGCGAACCATCCAAAAAATAATTTTGCCCCAGGCCATTCCGGTGGTCATACCGCCCCTGACAGGCAACCTTGTGGCGATGTTAAAAGATACCGCGGTGGCCTCGGTCGTGGCGGCACCCGAGCTATTGAAACGCGCCCGGGAATTATATACCAGCAAAACCAATCCGACGCCGCTGGTGGCCGCAGCAATGATTTATTTGGCCGTGTTGATTCCCCTCGTACGCGTTGTGAACATGCTCGAAAATAGGCTAAAGAAATAACTAAAATGAATGCTGCAACTGATTCTGAGAAAATGATCGAAGTTGTCGATCTGCACAAACGGTTCAAGGATTTGCATGTCCTGCAAGGCATCAGCACAGCGGTTACAAGATCGGAGGTGGTGGCCATCATGGGGCCTTCCGGTAGCGGCAAAAGCACCTTTCTGCGCTGTTTGAATCGTCTGGAAGAACCCAGCTCGGGCCACATCTATATCGAAGGTGTCGATATCATGGCACCTTACATCGACATCAATA
>JASFFJ010000007.1:0-33213 GCA_050124355.1 Desulfobacterales bacterium
AAGTATTGACCGCATCGTTTTTTTGCGTAATGTAAGTCATGTCCTGCTGGACAGAGATTCTGGAGTGAGTTTATAGTAAATTAAAATTTACAATTATTTTAGTATGATAATTTATTTTTGATCATGTTGATAGTTAAAAAAGAGGGTCGCATTTATGAGAAAAAATTTTTTGCCTATCGCGTTCATTGCTTTTATCCTTGGTAGCTTGGTGTTATTTTCATGCAACGCTACGGAGTCTGAAATCATTAAAATTGGAATCAACGCACCGCTAACCGGCGATATTCCCCAAGTGGGTAAGGGTACCAAATTCGCCGCCCAGATGTGGTTGGAAGACATCAAGGCGGAGGGCGGTCTTGAAGTCGGTGGTAAGAAATACAAGGTCCAGCTGATTATTGAAGATAATGAATCCAAAGCCGACTCGGCGGTAAAGGTCACCACAAAGCTCATTAGCGTGGATGAAGTTCTGGCTGTTGTCGGACCTCAGTCCTCCAGGCAAGCGGTCCCTGCCGGCGGTAGAGCCAATGAACTGGCAACGCCAATGTTCAGTCCCTGGTCTACCAACCCCAATACCACCAAAAATCGTCCCTATGTGTTTCGCGGCTGCTTTCTCGACCCATTTCAGGGACCGGTTGCCGCCAAGTTTGCCAAAGAGGAATTCGGTTTTACGAAAGCGGCTGTTCTCTACGATGTGTCCAGTGATTTTCCCAGGGAATTGGCTAAATTTTTTAAAGCTGCCTGGGAGGAATTAAACGGTGTCGGCTCCGTTTTGGCCTATGAGAGCTTCACGAGCAAAGACGCCGAATTCAGCGCTCAGCTTACCAAAATAATCGACTCTGGCGCTGAATTCATGTTCACCCCCCAGTATTACAACGAAGTTGCCCTGATTGTTCAACAGGCCCATCAGATGGGATGGGATAAACCCATTGTCGGCACTGATAGTTGGGGCTCGGATGAGACCATCAAACTCTGCGACCAAGCGTGCGACGGCCTGTTTTTTAGCACCCATTATGCAGCGGCAGGCGCCAAAGGTGCCACCAAGGCATTTATCGATCGCTATGAAAAAGAGCATGGCTACGTGCCAGACGATGTGGCCGCTCTGACCTGGGATGCCATGCACATCGTTCAAACGGCCATCGAAGGGACCGGTGTGATCAGCGGCGATATTAAAATCGATCGTGAGGCCGTACGCAATGCCCTGGCCACAATCAAAGATTTTGATGGGATTACCGGCCGCATGACTTTTACTCAGGATGGCGACCCCATCAAGTGTGCCGTCATCGTTCGCATCAATGATGCCGGTGGGTTTGAATTCTATAAATCAGTTTGCCCGTGAGCCCGATACATTCGAATGTTGAAAATTATAAACGGTTATGATATGCACCCTAACACTTTTCGGATTCAATGAAGTCTGCAAATGAGTCCATAACATGTTCATAGAAAATTTTTTACAAAGGAGGATAATGATGAAAAGAAGATTGGTAATTGCAACTGTTGTTTTCTTTGTTGTGGCGGGTTTAGGGGTTTGCGCATTTGCGAAAGGGCCCGATAGCATTAGAATCGGTGTCAACGCGCCGCTCACCGGTGATATTCCCAAAGTGGGGGAGGGCACCAAATTCGCTGCCCAGATGTGGCTGGAAGATGTCACTGCGGCCGGCGGTATCGAAGTCGGTGGAACGAAATACAAAGTCGAACTGATTATTGAAGACAATGAATCCAAGGCCGAATCAGCCGTAAAGGCCAACACAAAGCTGATTACCGAAGAAGATGTATTGGCTATTGTCGGTCCCCAGTCGTCCAAGCAAGCGATTCCAGCGGGTGGTAAAGCCAATGAACTGGGCACGCCGATGGTCAGCCCCTGGTCAACCAACCCCGATACCACCAAAGATCGTCCCTTTGTGTTTCGTGGTTGCTTCCTGGATCCCTTCCAGGGGCCCGTGGTTGCAAAATTTATCAAAAATGAGCTTGGTTTCAAAAAAGCGGCGGTTCTTTATGATGTGGCCAGTGACTATCCCAAAGGCCTGGCCGAATTTTTTAAGTCAGCCTGGGAAGAACTAAACGGCCCTGGTTCGGTTGTGGCCTACGAGAGTTTCACTACCAAAGACACCGACTTCAGCTCCCAGCTGACAAAAATCAATAGCTCCGGTGCTGAATTTTTGTTTACGCCCCAGTATTACAACGAAGTGGCCTTAATTGTTCAGCAGGCCCATCAGTTGGGCTGGGACAAACCGATTGTGGGCAGTGACAGCTGGGGCTCGGCTGAGACCGTCAAACTCTGCGGCAAAGACTGCTATGGCCTGTTCTTCAGCACCCATTATGCCGCGGCAGGCGCCAAAGGCGCCACCAAAGCCTTTATCGATCGTTATGAAAAAGAGCACGGCTACGTGCCGGACGATGTGGCCGCCCTGACCTGGGATGCCATGCGCATCGTTCAAACAGCCATTGAAGGGGCCGGTGAGCTTACCGGCGACATCGAAAAAGATCGCAAGGCCGTGCGCGATGCCCTGGCCACCATTAAAGATTTTGATGGAATTACCGGCGGCATGACCTTTACCGAAGATGGCGACCCCATCAAATGTGCTGTTATCGTCCGCATCAGCGATGCTGGTGAGTTTGAATTCTATAAATCAGTTTGTCCGTAATGCGATGTAATTGATTGACGAAAGCCGAATGACGAAGGGTGGAATCGCTCTCCGAGGCGTAGGCGCTGCAGCCTCTACAAGCCGGAGGCTGCGCTCTATCTGTTTAGAAAAATCGACAGAATTCCTTCCTTCGACATTCGATATTCTGTGGTTCGCTTGTTTTAAGATCGATAAAGCGTAGCGTCATCATAAAATATTCAATATTCAATCGACAATATTCATTCCTTTTATCGTAGTCCGGGAGACGGCCGATGGTATTTTTGCAAAACCTTGTCAACGCATTGCAGTGGGGCAGCTTCTACGCACTCATTGCGTTGGGATATTCCATGGTTTACAGCATTTTAATGCTGTTTAACTTTGCTCACGGGGATATCTTCATGGTCGGCGCCTATATCGGTTTCGGCGTTGCCACGACGATCGTGGCCCTTACTGCCATGGGTGCCTTTGCGCTGCCCGGCTGGTTGATTTTGGTTTTGACGATTCTGATCTCCATGTTCCTGACATCTTTTGTCGGTATGTTCGTCGAACGCGTGGGCTACCGTCCTCTACGGGATGCACCCAGAGCATCGGCCGCCATCACCGGTCTGATGATCGGTATCATTCTGGAAACCGGCAATCTGATTCTGCTCGGAGCACAACGATACAGTTTCCCATCGTTGATCGAAACAGCCACCTATTCCATTGGTGGGGTGTTTGTGACCAACAAAAAAATTATGATTGTGCTGGTGTCCATTACCCTGTCTTTTGCCCTGCACCAGTTTATCCGCCGCACGCGCTGGGGAATGGCGATGCGGGCTATGGCGTTTGATTATGTGGTAGTGCCCTTAATGGGAGTGCCGATTAATAGAATCGCTGCCCTCACCTTTGCCATCGGTTCTGGGTTGGCCGCCGTAGCCGGCATTCTGTTTGGGGTTGCATATCCGGTATTAGACCCCTACATGGGGATTCTCATCGGCTGGAAAGCGTTTGTAGCTGCAATCCTGGGGGGCAGGGGTTCGGTCGTGGGCGCCACCCTGGCCGGTTTTTTACTGGGCTTTATTGAAATGTTTGTGCCGATGGTCTTCCCGTCCACTTTTCGGGATTTAATCGCCTATTCGATCATTTTACTTATTCTGGTGTTTCGTCCCCACGGTTTCTTTGGCGAAGCCTACAGTGCGAGGCTGAGGCTGTGATGGAATTAAAGGATCTCACATGGAATTAACGAGCGACGGGCTGTCGACGGACAAGGAGCGGGTTTCGAGCCAAATTCGGATATTTTTCGGTCAGATCCCCCTGCTCAGCTGGCTTTTGGGGGCATTGGTTGCGGTGGCCCTGGAATATTTCATCGGTACTCCCTTTGCCCGTACCTTAGGATTGCGCAAAGCACCGATGCTTTTTGGCTTTGTCATCATGCTCAAAAAGCCGGCCTTGATCCACAGCGCCTTGCTTTATTTCCTGGTGATTTACTTATTGCCGATTGGAGTGATCGCACGGTTGAGTGCCGGGAGTATGAACCGTTTGGCAGGCAAACTTCTCGATTTTCCGCTGATGATCCCAGCCCTTATTCATCTGGGTATTTTCTATGCCATATTGCATTGGTGGTCGGACATGAGTCTCTATCGGGCTGATGTCCTCAGATTTACCATGGTTGCCGTTCTGCTGACATTGAGTTTGAACCTGATCAACGGTTACATGGGAGAATTTTCTTGTTCTCACCCGGGATTTATGGCCTTGGGTGCCTATGCGTCCTCGGTTTTTACCGTCGGCCTGTTTGCCGATGACAAACTTTTTGGAGCGGCCCTGCTGCCCCAATGGCTCGGTCCTTTCTTTTTCCCCATTGCACTTATCGTGGGCGGACTGGCTGCAGCCATCGGTGCCCTGGCGGTGGCGATTCCTTCCTTCAGGACGCGGGGAGATTATCTGGCCATTATTTCACTGGCGTTTATGTTCATCGTAAAAAGCCTGATCGAGAATCTCGAATTTGTGGGGGGACCCCGCGGATTGGGCGATCAGCCTGGTTGGGCCAATCGGCCGGTTGTCTTCGCAACCGTTGTGATCGGCATCTGGATTATCAATAATTTTGTACGTTCCACGCTGGGTAAAGCATTGAATGCCGTGCGCGACAACGAAATGGCCGCGGATGCCATGACGGTGAACACCCGGCGTACCAAAATAACCGCATTTTTATTTGCAGCCTTCTGGGCCGGTGTTGCCGGTGGGTTGTACGCCCACGCCCTGCGATATGTGAATCCGGGAACCTTCGGCATCCAGAAACTGGCCGAGGTTCTGGCAATGGTCTATTTCGGCGGGCTGAATTCGGTCTACGGTTCCATCGTCGGTGCCTGCAGTATCAGTTTGCTGGGCGAGATGCTGCGACCGCTGGAACTTTTTAAGTGGATTTTCATCCCACTGCTGTTGATACTGGTTATGATTTATCGTCCGACAGGCCTGATTGCATTCAAGGAATTTGACGTTAAAAAATTAATTCAGCCGCGAAAAAAAAACTTAACTGAGGAAAAATTGATCAGCTGAACGTTATTAGATATTGGTTGTTCGTTATTAGAAATGGATGATCGCCTTACATTATAAAAATATGATAGCTGATCGTTTAAAACAGTTTTATTGCCTCTCAAGCTATTAACCGGTAACGGATAACAAATGACTTACCATACTGATAGGTAGTCTATATGTCATTGCTTCAAATTGATAAAATGACGCATTATTTTGGTGGGTTAAGGGCTGTTTTCAATTACGGACTTGACATCAACCCCGGTCAGATTCGGGGGCTGATCGGTCCCAATGGCGCCGGCAAAACAACGATCTTTAACCTCATTACCGGCATTTACCAACCCACGGAAGGCATCATTTCTTTAGAGGGTAAGAAATTAAACGGTCGTTCGCCCCACCAGATCGCCTCGATGGGAATTGGCCGGACATTTCAAAACATGCTGTTGTGGCGCCATATGACGGTGCTGGAGCATGTGAAAATGGCCCGTTATTCCAAGCTGACGTATGGTCTGATCGGGGCATTTTTCGGAACGACTAGACGTCATCGCGAAGAAACCGAAAGTGAAGACAAGGCCTACTATCTGTTGAAAATGATGGGGGTGGACCAGTTTGCAGATCAGATTGTCGTCAACCTGCCATACGGTGCCCAACGAAGAGTGGAAATGGCCCGCGCTTTGGCCATGGAGCCTAAAGTTTTGTTTTTAGATGAACCCACCGCCGGTATGAACCCCGAGGAACTGGTTCAGATGATGGATATTATCCGTAAGGTCCACGGCGAATTGGGTCTGGCCATTTTTCTCATTGAGCATCGGATGAAAGTGGTCATGGAGCTTTGTCAGCGGATTCAGACCCTGGTATTCGGCGAGGTGATTGCCGAGGGTACACCGGAAGAGATTCAGAGCGATCCCAAGGTGATCGATGCCTATCTGGGTAAGGAGTTGGTTGAGTAATGTTACTATCGGTTGCGGATCTGAGGGTATCGTACGGCAACATTAAAGCGTTGCATGGGCTCAATTTTCAAATCGAAGAGGGCGAAATTGTCTGTATCATCGGTGCCAATGGCGCCGGTAAGAGCACCACCTTGAAGGCGATTTCCCGCATGATTCCGGTTGAAGCCGGGTCGAAGATGACCTATGAGGGAAATGACTTGCTGGGTTACCCCGCCGATAAAGTCGTGAGCCAGCTGGGGATTTCTCATGTACCGGAGGGCCGGCGCCTATTTGAAAATCTGACCATTACTGAAAACCTTAAGCTGGCCACCTTTGCCAGGAAAGACAAGGAACAGATTCAACTGGATATCAAACGGGTTTATTCTATTTTTCCTCGTTTAGAGGAACGTCAAAACCAGAAATCCGGCACATTGAGCGGCGGTGAGCAGCAGATGCTGGCGGTGGGCAGAGCTTACATGAGCGGACGCAAGGTCATGCTGCTCGATGAACCTTCCATGGGGCTGGCACCGTTGTTAATGATGAGCATGTTCGATGCCCTGAAGGAAATCAACCAAGAGGGCACGACCATTTTGTTGGTGGAACAAAACGCCCGCTTGGCACTGCAATTTGCCCAGAGGGGGTATGTCCTGGAAAACGGCCACTTGGTGTTGGAAGGACCTTCCGGTGAACTTCTGGAGAATCCTGAGGTTAAAAAAGCCTATTTGGGTGGTTAAATTCAAGGTTTGACAGCCTCCACTTCCAGTCTGACCATGTCCACGTGGACCAGACCGTCTTTGTCCGGCGGGTGCTCGACCAGGTAGGCATCTAATATCGCCTCGATAAACACTTCTTTCATCTGCTCGGGAATTCTTGACAGGTATGGCAACCAGGTGCTCCTGATCCAGCCGGCAAAACCATCTTTGCCTTTGTGTATCATGTCTTTGGGAATTAACGCCACACGGCGGGATTGGAACCCGGCCAGGGCTAGCCATCGCTGGTACTCGTCAACACTGTAAAATCCATAAGGAAAAAGGAAATCGGCGAAAAAAGGCGACCACTTGGTTGTTTGCATCAATTCATCCAATATCCCGATTATCGTATGGGCATTTCCCCTGCCGCCCATCTGAAGCAGCAGACGTCCGCCTTTTTTCAAGGCTTTCCCGACCCGGTGCAACATTTGCAGGTGATCTTTGATCCAGTGAAGTGCGGCATTGGAAAAGGCCACATCGAATCTTTCCACATATTCCATTTCCCGGACATCCATAAGCTCGAACATCAAATTGGGCAACCCCGCTTTGGAATGATGGCCAACAGCAAGCTCGATCATTTCCGGCGAGCTGTCAATTCCGATCACCCGACCTTGGGGTAGCTGGGCCGCAATGGCAGCAGTCGCCTTGCCGTTTCCGCAGCCAATGTCGAGGACTGTCTCATCACCGCGTAAATGTAGCTTCTCGGAGAGTTCGCAGGCCCATTTAAATTGTTCGGAGGAATGTTGCGCATATTCTGCGGCATCCCACTGGTAATTTCTTTCAGACATGACAGCCCTTATTTGTTCGGAATCGGAGCTGTAACTCATTAAAAGGTAATTTAAAACTAGCCAGTAGTTCTTGAAAGTCTTAGCCAAGCATATTTGGCGATCCGGGCTCGAATTCGACCCCAGTCAACCACCGAGCAACCGGTTCGGCAGGTAAGTGACCAGCTCGGGGAAAATGATCAGCACCAGGATCGTGAGCAAAATGGGTAATAAAAAGGGAACCAATGCCCAGACGACATCTTCGAAGGATTGGTTGGTGATGCCAACTAGGACATAGATCACATTTCCGAAAGGCGGGGTGATCACCCCAACCGAGAGCGATATAACCATCAACACGCCGAAAAACAGGGGATCGACACCAACAACCTTAACCATCGGCGCCATGATTGGTGTGAAAATGAGCACGGATTCGATAACCGACATAAAGCAGCCGACGATGAGAAAAAAAAACATCAGTATGATGAGTAGTACGGTTGAGTTGGTGGTTATCTGGACGATACCCTCGGCTAGGGTCAGCGGTATTTGCAGCCTGACCAGGAGCCAGCCATAAAGACCGGCGACCGAAATTATAAATAATATGATGGCAGTAAATTCTATCGTATGCCTGAAGATATCGAGAAGATCTTTCCAGCTGACATCCCGATAAATGACCATGCCGAGAATAATGGCGTATATGCTGGCGACCGCTCCCGATTCAGTCGGTGTGAAAATGCCGGACCAAATCCCGCCCACGATGATCAGGGGTGTCATCAGCGATAAAAAAGCCTTTTTGGACAGGTCGGCAATCTCCTTAAGCGGCGGTCTTGCCATCATTGGCATCGTCACACGGTATGACAGGATGACCGTCATTATCATCAGGGCGCCTCCGAGAATCGCCCCGGGGATCAAACCGCCGATAAATAAGCCGCCGACACTGACGTCAGAAAGCCAGCCGTATATCACCATCGCCACACTAGGCGGTATTATCGGGCCAATAACCGAAGAGGCCCCGGTGATGCCGGTACTGAATTTTAAAGGATACCCCTGATCTTGCATGGCCCTGATCTCCAATGCGCCCAGGCCGGCCGCATCTGCCACGGCGGTCCCCGACATGCCGGCAAATATCATGCTGGCCAGAACGTTTACATGTCCCAGACCTCCTCTGAGGTGTCCGACCAGGGAATTGGCAAACCCGAAAATCCGCGGCGTAACGCTGCCCTTGTTCATCACATTAGCGGCTAAAATGAAGAAAGGCACGGCCAGCAACGGAAAATTGTTGACACCGTGCATCATTTTTAACGGCAGCAATGTTATGGGAATGCTCATCAAATCGTTTTCCAGCCATAGCACGGCCAAGCAGGTTAGACCGATGGAGGCACACACTGGAATACCTACCAGGAATAGGACGATAAGAAGGCCAATGAAGAATATCAAGGTAAACAATTTGGTTTTCCTTTGAACTGACGAAGGATGATTGTCGAATTGTGGTGGTCGCTTTCAGCCGTTGCAGCCGGCCTCCTCCACCGTCGTAACAACGGTTACGAAGCAACGATCACAAAAGTCGGATCGGCCATTTTTGCAAAGCCGGCTCGCTCTGCTTATTTAATATCAATCAGGGATTCTGAATTTTAAGAGCGTCTCTTTTATCATTCTTAGGTGGAAGATGACGATGCCGCTGGCCCCTACGAAAAGACCCAGGTAAAAATAGCTGATACTTATTTCCAAAGCAGTTGTTTTGGCCGGGTATTGGATAATCATTATGGAAACGGTACCGAACCATACGCAGAGTATAAAGATTCCGGTTAGAGTTTCACTGAGAAGTTGTAAAACCAGCCGGGCTCGGCCCGATAGCCGGCGTGGTAAAATGTTTATAACGATGTGGGCGTTGCGAAACCAGGCCGAAGCCGAGCCAAGGAACACGGTCCATACACAAAAAAAACGCGAAGATTCCTCGGCCCATGGAGTGGGGAAATGAATGATATTGCGGGTGACCACTTCCAAAAGAACGCAAACCATCATGGCTAAAAAGGCGGCAAGCGCACCGATATCGTAAAACCGAACCAAACGCGACACCATAGATATCTCCCAATCAGCGATCACCAGCAGAGCTGGGTTTGAGGAAGGCACCTCAAAGGGGCCGCGGAGCCATGCTCTGCTGGTAGTCGCTGATTTGTAACCGATCACTGCGGTCGACCATCTGCCTCAACGGAATCATGAATTGTGGACAAGCGGTCACCGGATGGCAGATAGGGGTACTATTCGCAGATCTTATTTATTTCAGCGGACACTTCCGGGGCCAGCTTGCCGATGGCTTTCTCAATGGCAGGCATGGCCTTCGTTCTGATGGTTTTGATATCCGGCGTGATGAATTCCATCCCTTTATTTTGAAGCTCTGCGCTATAGAATGCGTCTTTCTCATCTTCCACCTTGTCACCATAGGCCCGTGCTTCGGCGACGGCCTCGCGGATAATTTTCTGATCTGCGGGCGCAAGTTTGTCGAACCAGGCCTTGCTGGCCACCCAGTGCCAGGGGAAGTAAACATGGCCGGTCAAAATTATGTACTTTTGAACTTCCCACAGCTTTCTGGAGTAAGGCGATACCAAGCTATTTTCATGGGCTTCGACCTGGCCGGTCTTCATCGCAAGGTAGATTTCCGGTGCCGGGATGACGGTGGGCAATGCGCCAAGCTCCTGCCAGACGTCGACCCAAATGGGTATTGCCGGCAAGCGCATTTTCAGCCCGTTAATGTCATCAGGCCCCATGATTTTGCGGTTTGAGGTCATGTGTCGGGCCGCTCGTTTTTGAGGCCCAAAATCCAAAACACCCCCTTTCTCCTCCGCCAATTGAGCAATCTTCTTGCCCATGGGGCCTTCAAGGTAGGCCTTTACACATTCCCAGGTCGGTAGATAGAAAGGAATCGTGATGGGGTCGTATTGTTTGGCGAACATGGTTCGGAATATACCGCCTGTCAGTGCCATCTGTGTTTGGCCGATCTTCATCAGTTCAAGTACGGCCTTCTCTTTTCCTAATTGGCCGCTCATAAAGATCTTGACGCTGATCCGACCACCGGAATTCTTTTCGACAATTTCCTTGAATTTTTTGATGCTGGCCTCTTCCGAGCCGCCGGGCTTCATAGTGCAATTGATATCGATACTAATATTTGCCGCCAACCCATTACCGCACATGAAAATAATGGCAAATACGCCCACACATCCCAAAACTATTCTCTTACCCATTGGTTGCCTCCTTTCTGTTGATTTTGTATTTAGCTTCAAAAGCTCGCACTTCAGGAAAGCCGATGAGATCATTAAACTCCCCAAAGTCCGTCATCTCCGTAACGATGTCCCGGGTTGTGCCCTCTTTTCTGAGTACTTTCATTGCGCGTTGCATAGCCCTGGTCGCAGCTAGCAAACACGAGACGGCAAAAGCAACCAATTTAAAACCCATCTCATTTAACTCCGCTGACGTAAGAAGCGGGGTTCGTCCGCCTTCTATCATGTTGGCCATTGTAGGCCTGTCAAAGCTGTTGGCAACGATCTTCAATTCTTCTTCAGTTTGCGGTGACTCAATGAAGATGACATCGGCGCCCGCTTTTTCATACACCTTTGCCCTTTGGATGGCCTCTTTAAGACCCAACACCGAGCGCGCATCCGTTCGCGCGACGATCAGAAAATCATCACTTCGCCTGGATTCAACGGCAGCTTCGATTTTTAAGGCCATTTCACGAGTGTCAATGAGCCGTTTGCCCTCTGTGTGGCCGCATTTTTTGGGAATTTCCTGATCCTCGAGCTGGATGGCAGATGCGCCTGCCCATTCAAACGCCTGTACCGTACGCCTGACATTGATAACACCGCCATAACCCGTATCACCATCTGCCAGCAGGGGTACATTAATCGCCCTTGCCATATTCTGGACCCTCTCTACGATCTCGGAAAGCGTCATGAGTCCCGCATCCGGCAGCCCAAGATGAGAAGCAGATTGTCCAAATCCGGATAAGTAGACCGCTTCAAAGCCGGCTCTCTCTATGACCTTTGCGGAGACCATGTCAAAGGCGGCCGGTGCCACCAGGATACTGTCCCTGGCCAGCTGTTCCCTCAGGCTGTTATCAGACATATCTTAACTTCTCCCCATTCCCTAAATATACTTGGCAACCAGATCACCCATCTCCCGGGTGCCGATACCCATTTTACCGGCTTCCATGCTTTTCAGGTGATTTGCAATGGTCTTCATCACAGCCTGTTCTACGATATCGGCAGCTTCTGCCTCCCCCAGAAAATTTAACATCATATGCCCGGACATGATGGCGGCAAGGGGGTTGATCAGGTTTTTTCCCGTATACTTCGGTGCGGATCCCCCGATAGGCTCAAATATGGCGGTACCCTGGGGGTTGATGTTTCCGCCTGCGGCAACGCCCATCCCCCCCTGGATCATGGCGCCAAGGTCGGTTATTATATCGCCGAACATATTGTCGGTGACGATGACATCAAACCACTCCGGGTTCTTAACCATCCACATGCAGATAGCATCAACATGGGCATAATCCCTTTCGACATCCGGATAGTCGTCTCCCAATTCTTGGAATACCCTCTCCCACAGGTCAAAGGCATAGGTAAGAACATTGGTTTTGCCGCATAATGTCAGTTTCTTTCTTTTGTTTCTTTTTTGGCAATATTCATAGGCGTATCGCAAACATCGTTCCACCCCTTTTCGGGTATTGATGGATTCCTGTACGGCGATTTCATCCGGGGTGCCTTTCTTTAAAAACCCTCCGGAGCCAGCGTAAAGTCCCTCCGTGTTTTCCCTCACAACAATGAAATCAATTTCTTCCGGCCCCTTATCCTTCAAGGGCGTTGCGATGCCCGGATAAAGCTTTACGGGGCGAAGGTTTATATATAAATCCAGGGCGAATCTCAGATTCAAGAGAATGCCTTTTTCCAAGATGCCGGGCTTGACATCCGGATGACCGATAGCCCCCAGATAGACAGCGTCTAATTGACTAAACTCCTTTATGGCGGAATCCGGCAATGTTTCTCCGGTCCGCAAGTACCTTTCCCCGCCAAAGTCATAGTGAACCAGGTCGTACTGGATACCCGTTTTATGAGCAACTGCTTCGAGTACCTTAAGCCCCTCGGCAACGACTTCCGGTCCCGTCCCATCCCCGGGAACCACACCAATCTGATATGTTTTTCCCATTTATTTCCTCCTTAAAAAATTTAAATTATCCAAGCAAGCTTGAATCATCGGCAAGCCCATCTTTGGTAGTTTTGCACACAGACAGACTGAATTGTCAACCCTTCACTTTATAAACTTCTGGAAAATTATTGTTGGCATTTTGTTGTAAAAAAAAGGGTTCCCAAAATCGGCCAAGCGCTTTATAAGCAAGCGATGGCGAATATGGCCAACTAACCAGCACGAATCCTCCAACTCCCCGGAAAAGAAGCTGATGAGTCCCAGGTTTTTTTTTGAAGGAGACTCCAATGACGCAATCCAACCAATGGTTTCAGATCGATCACTGGACCGTTGCCATCCTTTTATATATCATGGCAACCATTGCATTTGTTAATATACTCAGCCGCTATTTTCCGTATTCCTATTTGCTGGCATTTACCGCGATGCGACCGGAAGTTGGACGAGATGGGGGGAGGGAAAGGGAAAACGAGTTGGGAACGCTGGTCATTTTCTCACCACCCCTTGAAGATTTTGTGCTGCCCAGGGTGTCCGATGTGATTGAAGCGACCCGGGAAGTAAACTACCAGTCCATTTAGACTTATTGGAATTTTTCCCGATAGGAAGTCCAGGCAATCTCATTTTCCCAAATCTTTACCGTCAAAGCGGTTAAATTGTCCGCTTTAATTTTACCCGTGATCGCCTTAAGAAATATTCTACAAAAATGCTCAATACTGGGGTTCAGGTCATTGAATTCAGTTAGACTGTTTAGGGTTTGGTCTTTGAAATAGTCGACGAGGTTTTCCAAATTAGTTTCAAGGTCTACAATGTCGACGATATATCCATGCCGATCAAGTTCCGCGGCCTCCAGGATAACCTCCACACGGTAGTGATGAGCGTGCAGTTGATTCTCCGACCCCCAGTCTCCTCCGACAAGATAATGTGACGCAATGAAATCTCTTTGGACAGCGAGTGTATACATTTAATCTTTTTCCGGCTTTTCCGGCTCGGATGATGTCTCAGCCGTTTCGGGTTTCTTCAGGATGTCTGAAGCGTCTTTCACGATGCTTTCCACTTGACTGCCGGCCAATAGAAATGCATACTTATTTGCCGAGGAAATGGCCGGTTGTTCTGTATCCTTTTCTTCGGATTTGGCAAATATGGAAAGGCTGTATTCCTGAGTGCCTTTGAGTTCAATGGTAATCGTGGGAGAAGTAAAGTCTTCTTTTCCGCGGTCTTCGATGAAGGTTTGGCAGCGCAGATTGGAAAGCCTGTTGAGGAGTCTGTTCAACGCGGCGTCATCTCCAGTGCGGCCATCCGGAGTTTGCCATACGGTTTTTGGGGTCGGAGGCGGCGCGTCTTCTTTTTTATCAGCTGTGGGCGATTCTTCATCTTCGGGCAGCTGGGAGCGGTTCAATGAAAAAGACTCCTGCTCTTGGGTGACTTTGATCTGCTGAATATCGGAGGGCGTGTACGTCAATATGATTTTGTCTCTGAGATCGTCTACGGTGGTATCAAACGTGTCTCTGAAATTTCCCCGGGCATGGAAGACCCTGTCATCACCAGCCGTTTTCACGAAGGTATGGCGAAATGATGAGGCGCTTTTGCCCACATCAATGTCTCGCTTCAAACTGTCTCCCTGCCAGGCTTTGACGTTTATCTTTGCCGTTTCGGATAGGTCGTAAAGGGTATAATTTTTAGATTCCGAAACCAGCGCCGTCAAGGTGAACTCCTCTATATTGTCCAGCATATTTTTTACTTTGGCGGCGTCGGTTGGATACTCCTTGGGCGCAATAAACCAGCTGTCATCTTTTTTCCTGAGATCGATGATGGTGTTGTTTTTGGAGATTTGAAGCCTGGTGATATCTTTTTGGGAAACTTGCGGTACTTCGGGCAGTTCGTAAAGAGTTCGGTCTTCGCGGCGCATGAGCAGATACGCCGACAATGCGATAATGATAACGGCCAGTATGATATATTCTTTTTTAAATTTCATCTTTACTTGTCCCTTGATGCATGCCTTTTGGTTTGTTAATCCGAAACGATGAACTCTAAACCATTTAACCTCAGTGGCCAAACATCATCTGAATATGTTTTTTGCGGGAGTGCCGCCGAAACCAGACCCCCAGCCCGAATATGACAACCAGTATCGGAAGACCGGCGATGTTAAACGCTTTAACGAATGTCTTGGTGGCTGCCTGAGTGTCCTCCAACGGGTTGAAACGCTGCTCTTTGCCGCGCATGACGGCAACGTCTTCCCGTCCATTGAGGTAATCAATGACGTTCAAAACAAAGGTGGCATTGGAACTTTGGCCTTCAGCGTCCAATACATTATTTTTCAGCATATCGGCGGAGGCCATCAAGAAGATTTTTCCAGGTTTGCCTTTCGCCAAAAATTGTCCGCTGCGTTCGATTTTTGAAAGATCGATTTCGGATGGTTTTTCAGCAGTTTTCGATTCAGATTTATTGTCTGCCTTTTCATCCGTTTCCGCTTTTTCTTCTTCGACCTCTTTTACCGGCAAAGGTTTACCGGCAAAATAACTGGGGAATTCTCCTTCGATAAGATAGGCCAGCGGGTAGCTTTGCATCTCCTCCGATGAAGGTGGCGGTTTAAGAAACATGGGGTTTAAATTAATACGCTCGCGCAATTGCCAGGACTTTTCCGAGGATGCGATCAGCCTGTGGGAAGTCAGCGCGTTTTTCTTGATATTCTCAGAAATTAACTCCAGCGGTGAAATCTTTATGGCCACCAGTACCTTAATATTTTTCATGAAATCCAAGTCTTTATTGATGAAACGGTTTTTAATCAGCGGCGCATAGTAAATCGGCTGATCACCGCCACCAAACTGGGCCGGCATCTGTTGGCGAAAACAATTTTCATCCAGCACGAAGGATTGCTGTATACGAATGCCATAGTGGGCCAGCAGTTTTTCAAGCCCGGTATCCAAAGGGATAAACATTGGCGGCTGCCCGGGATTCATGCCCTGCTGTCCTCCAGGCATGACTTCGTTAAAGCGATCCAGGATGAGGGCCAGACTTTTGCCTTGCATCAGAAACTGGTCGATTTGGTACAGTGCGTAGTCGGAAAATTTCTCGGTCGGACGTGCGATGACCAGGCTGTTAATGTTTTCAGGAATGGTCTGATTCTTAAGATTGATGTTTTTAAGGCTATAGGTTTGTGAAATCATGGTGCGAAAATTGCTGGCGGAGTCCTGCCCCTGACTTTGTATCATCGGATTGGCGGGGGAAGCCCCTGTGAGACTCAGTGTGCCATGGTCGGCAAGGTACCCGATGTCTTTATTAATGTCGATAAGACGCTCAATATTGCCGTTGATGACTTCTTCCATTTCCGCCATGTCGCTGAGTTGGTATTGTGTTCCGATAATCGGCAACCGAATGACCTGCAGCAAAGGTACGGTCAAAGATTTGTTATTATATTCCATAACCAGTCCGATGGCACCCTTTCCCGGAGGAACTTCGCCTTTGGAAAGGGCGGGCCAAGAGAGGGTCATGATATTATACTTTTTTGAGAGCTCTTCCAAGGCCTGATCCTGGGTTGGATTTAAATGTTCGAATTCCAATTTGCCGTAATTTTTTTGATTCAGTTTTTCGATGGTGGCTTTCATTTCATCGGGAATATTTGAAAGATTTCTGATACCCATGTAAGGTCCTACCGCTTCCAGCGAGGATGATAAATACAGCTTGATGTCAATATTGCCGGGCAGATTCAACAGGGCGCTAATTTTGTTGTTCATCTTCTGGATGGCGGTGGTCAGCTTATATTCGAGACCCTCGGTGGATGTGATCGTCGGAACCCTTTCGATCAGGTCGCCGTGAATCAAGACCAGACCCATGTATGCTTTTTGAAATTTGACCTCATCTTCCTCTATTGCCTGAATTTGGATGGGATGGATGCCATAGTTGCTGGCCAGTTGCTGATTTTCCTTGGTTTCGTCGGTTATTTCGCCCTCTTCCGGATTGACATTAAAAAATCGGTAATTGAAGAATTTATTGGCATGGATGGCATATTCGGCCAACAGGTCGTGAAGATAGCGCTCCGTGTTATTGTGTGGTGATGGCAGATCTTTGGTAAAAAACACGTTGACAGTCAAAGGCTCGGATAATGTCTCTACAACTTTTTTACTAGCGGCCGAAATCGAGTAAATTTTGTTTTTGGTCAGATCCATTCTGAAAAACAGCGTGATTCCCGCCACGTTTACCAGCACGATAACCACCAGGTAAATGATAAATTTGAGATATTTGTCCGATTTTTTTTTACTTGCCATGGTTTATTTCCTCATAAGATTGCTTTTCGAAATGGTTGGTATGAAAGATGATCGTCCAACGTTGAACGGACTGAGAAATAGGAGTAAACGATTTCCGGTGGTGATCCGAAATGCCTAAAATTAAGGAATCGCTACGCTCAGTCTCTTTCATAAAGTCGATAAGATACCACAATTTTGGCATATTTCAAATTTTAGCTCATTTTCTCAATCAAAAAGACAATCTTTTGAAATTTGAATATAAATATTTTGCTGTAGTAACGAGACAAAGTTGACCTAGTGTTTCTCCTGCAATACCAGATGGGCCGCAAACAGACTGATAAAACAAACGCTTAAAAAGTAAATGACATCCCGGGAATCGATGATTCCCTTCGAAATGTTTTGAAAATGAAAATCCGCGCCCAGATAGGCCAGGATGCCCAGCAGGGACTGGGGCAGAAAAAATAGCATTTTATCGATCAACGTCAGGAAAAAGCAGATCGCCATGGCCGTGATGAATGCAATGATCTGATTTCGAGTCAGAGCCGAGGCAAACAGTCCAATCGCCGAAAATGACGCCCCCAAGAGAATGGCACCGATATAACCACCTATTACCGGACCCCAGTCAATTTGGCCCAGTGCCGCCACCGTGACGGAATAAGCAAAAGTCGGGATCAACATGGCGGCAACAAATGCAACCGCCGCAAGGAATTTCCCCAAAACAACATCGTTGAAGGTCACGGGCATTGTCAGCAAGATTTCATAGGAGCCCATGTTCAGTTCTTCGGACACCAGGCGCATGGTGATGGCTGGGATGACAAAAGAAAAAATTACCGGCAACAGCGAGAAAAAATTTCTTAAACTGGCCTGGTCGAAAAGAAAAAATGTTGCAAAAAAGAACCAACCGGTTACCAATAGAAAAATCGCGATGACGATATAGGCAATGGGAGAAACGAAATAGGTCCTGAATTCTTTTTGGAAAATGTAAATGGCCTGACGCATTATGCACTCTCTCTCGTTAGCTCACGAAAAATTGTTTCGAGGGTTTGGGTTTTTTGGTGAAAATCCAATAGCACCCAATCTGTTTGCTTGATATTCTCATAAATTGCCGCGCGCGGATCGACGGAAGAATCACAGTGCAGTTGGACATCCAGTTGGCCGTCCGTTTCCTCAACCCGTGTGACCCCCTTAATGCCGTGGATAGTTGACATGACCGATTGCACTGATTTGAAGGTTGAATTTTGGAGGGAGAGATGGATATTTTTTTTATCGACAGCAGATTCTTTCAAGCTTTCCGTGCTGCCATCGGCAACAATTTTTCCCCGATTGATAATTACCACCCGATCACAGGTGGCCTCGGCCTCGCTTAAGATATGGGTTGAAAGGATGATGGTTTTCTTTTTTCCGATCTGCTTAATAATTTCACGGATTTCAACAATCTGGTTGGGATCCAGACCCGAAGTCGGCTCGTCCAGAATCAGTATTTCCGGATCATTCATCATGGCATGAGCCAGACCTACCCGCTGCTTATAGCCTTTTGACAGTACGTCGATGGGTTGATGCATCACCTCATTGATGCCACAAAGATCGGCCAATTTACGGATGCGTTTCAATTTACGATTATTTTCGATTCCACGAATGTCAGCAACATAATTCAGATAATCAAAGACCAGCATGTCATGGTACAATGGTGCTGACTCCGGGAGGTAGCCCAGAATTTTCTTTATTTCAAGAGGTTGCTCATCAATGTTGTAATCTTTGACCTGAATACTGCCGGCCGTGGGTTGCAAGAAACCGGTGAGCATGCGCAATGTGGTGGTTTTACCGGCGCCGTTGGGTCCCAAAAGTCCCAGGATTTCTCGTTGCTGGATGTCCAGGCTAATATGATCCACGGCACACAAGTTGCTATAATATTTTGTCAAGTTTTTTACCTGGATCATGCCTTTCTCCTAAAAATAATAATATATTTTTATTGATTGGGTCTCGCAATGTTGAAAAATGGGATTATTTTATATGCTGTAAGTGTAATTTTGGGCTTATATAGAAATTTTTCAAAAATATTATGTATGATTTTTACCTTGTCAAGCTATTAATTTAGAATAAATTTAGATTCTTATCCCTAATACAAATATTTGGAATGATATGGGATATTTTTTAAGCCGACAGTGGCATACCGACTGAGTGAAAGGAGAGAATGCATTATGGACACGATGGCAACCAGGAAGAACAAAGGCGCAATACTCAGAGGTCTCGACCGTTTAATTATATTTGGTGGTTTTTTTGTAATCGCTGCCTTTTATTTCAATCCGTCAGCTTATGCTAAAACAGCGGATGTTGTCATGGTGCCGGAGAGCTTCAGCCAGCTGGCTGAAAAGGCAGGCCCGGCGGTCGTCAACATTCGTACCGTTAAAACAATCAAGGGTGGGGGGCCTGTTTTCCGGAATTTTAGGCGTAACCCCCGTGGTGGCGAAGATCCGTTTAAAGATTTTTTTGAAAAATTCTTCGGTGAAGATACACCAAGAGAGTTTAAACAACCCAGTCTCGGTTCGGGCTTCATTATCGATAAAGATGGTTTTGTGGTCACCAATAATCATGTGATTCAGGATGCCGACCAGATTAAGGTCAAACTCGGGGGGGATACGGAATATGAAGCCGAAGTCGTGGGGCGCGACGCCAATACCGACCTGGCACTGCTTAAGGTTAAGATTGATAAAGATCTCCCGGTTATCAAACTGGGTGATTCAGACGAGCTAAAAATCGGTCAATGGGTCGTCGCCATCGGCAGTCCCTTCGGTCTGGAGCGAACGGTAACGGCTGGAATCGTTAGTGCCAAGGGGCGCGTCATTGGCTCGGGACCCTATGACAACTTTATCCAGACCGACGCCTCCATTAACCCTGGAAACAGCGGTGGGCCGCTGATCAATATGAAAGGCGAAGTGGTGGGTATCAACACGGCCATCATTGCTGCTGGATCTGGCATCGGATTCGCCATTCCCATTAATCTTGCTGAAAAAATTATCGCTCAGCTGAAATCCGAAGGCGAAGTCACCCGCGGATGGCTGGGTGTCGCTATTCAGGATCTTACCAGTGAGATGGCAGATTACTACGGACTCAAGGACCGAAAAGGGGTACTGGTTGCAGATGTTTTTGAAGGGGATCCTGCGGATGAAGCCGGTATTCAACCCAAAGATATTATCCTGGAGGTCAACGACCAAAATATCGAAACCAGCCGTCAACTCACCGCCATGATTGCTGATCTCAAAGTCGGTGAGGCCGCCAAAGTGGAAGTCTTCCGAAATGGCAAGATAAAAACATTCCAGATTAAGCTTGCCAAGCGCGATGATCAAAGATTGGCATCCCGCTCGACTTCCAAAGAACGCGAGGAGGAAAAATTCGGCATCCGGGTCGCAGAATTGACACCTGAAATCACCCAACGATTTGGCATCGACGATACCACCGGTGTCATTGTCATCGATGTGGCGTCGGACAGCAAAGGCGCTGTCGCCGGGATTCAGATGGGAGATATCATCAAGGAGATCAATCACAGATTGATCGAATCCGTAAAGGACTATGCGGCAGCTATGGATAAAATAAAGGACGAGGAATCCGTCAACTTGTTTATCTGGAGGAAAAATGCCGGGTTTATGGTTATCAAATTAAACAAATAATCGGATGGCAGTGGAAATTGAGCGTATTTGAAAGTTTCTTTGTATCCGAAACGGGTTTGATATAGCCAATCTATTCTTCGACGGAAATACTGCGGGGTCACTCGCTGATGGTTTTACTCAGGTTCGGAATAGTTTCGGGCTTGCCCTTGACCATGTAGCGGCTATCCCCATCGCGAGCTGTCATGTTTTCATAAACACCATCGTCACGCTTGACCAGTTTTGTAAAACCGAGATCACGCAACTCGCTGTTTGTTTTGGGGCAGCTGATATTGATGCGGGAAATAATTTTTTGTACCGGGCCGGAACAATGGGGACACCGGGTAAGCTGTTTGTCACTGAGCAGTTGCTTATAATCAAAAATCTTGCCCAAAATACAAGGCTTCTCTTGATGTTCGTATTCATAAACAGGCATTTCAATACCTCATTCAGTCGTTCTTTTTTTTCATACTTATTTCTTGAATTATATCAAAAATAAACAAAATTGGAAGTGCTTCTTTCAAGACCGCAGTGATGGACCATTTTAACAGCAGATCTCATCTCAAATCCCCTTAAACTACCTAAAGTTTGACTAAAAGCTTCCGATAGCTAATATGTGCTCTCTAATGGGCAGCGCTTAATTCTGTTGCCGAAATCCTGGTCTTCGTTGATGTTTAAAATACTATTTTCAGAATTAAGATTGTTAGTCAAATGAGTCCCAATGACGGTACTACCAGAAAATCCACCAGCATGACTTGTAAATGAATTAGAATCTATTTCGGAATCGAACTTTATGAATGACATTGAGCCCATTGGGCAAACTGAAATCGAGATGAAGATTAAGGAGGCCGATACCTGCCACTCCATGGGAATGATGCGGGAGGCTCTCCAAATTTGTGAACAGATTCTTGTAGATTTACCGGAGAATAACGAACCAATCAGAGAAACCATCGGTACCAAAATCACCCAGTTGAAAAAGGAAATGGAAGATCGGCAAGAAGATGCATGCCAGGGGATCTCAGAAGAAGAACTCACTTTTTTCAAGGAAACACTATCCAGCAATAATGATGTTCCAACCCTTTTTGATGGGGCCGCCGCACTAAAAGAACTGGGATTAATGGATGAGGCCATCGCCGAGTTTGAAAAGCTGTTGGAATTTGATTACAGCAAATTTGATTCTTCACAGGACGATTTTTCCCTTGAGAAAATTTTATGTGACTACTTAGATTGTCTTTTGGAAGTCAGACCGCCCCGCGAGGTTGTCGATGAAGCCTATAAAGTTGTCTACAAACACAGACTCAAAGAAAAGCAAACTGCCAAAATCAAGTTCTGGCTTGGTCGCCGGTTAGAAAAAAAAGAACACAGTGATTTGGCTTATGAACTCTACCAAACAGCCGCCGAAATTGATTCATCCAATCTGGAAATTGTTGAAAAGCTTAATTCCATAAAAGCTAAAATTTCCTCAAGTTCGCGATATGATTATTTGGTCAGAAATAAACTGGTCACCACCAATCAGCTACAAGAGGCTTTGGCTATTGCCAAGAAGATGAAAAAAAGCATTGAATTGGTGTTGGTAGAGCGTTTCCATCTAAATAAGGAAGATGTCGGTAAATCCTTATCATTATATTTCGGTTGTCCTTTCCGGGACTTTGACACCGAATTTTCGGTTCCTTTTGAATTGATCAGCAAACTAAAAAAATCGTTTTTGCTTTATTACGTCTGGGTCCCCCTGAGCTGGGATAAAAACGGTGTAGAGATTCTTGTCGATGATCCAAAAGACCTGCGTAAAACTGATCATATCAAAGCCTTGATGGCCAATCAGAAAATTAATTTCAGCGTCGGCTTTAAGGAGGATATCGACAAATACATCCAGCACTTCTTTAATCCCCAGACTGAAGTGACTGCTGAAACCAGTTTGGAAGATTTAGATGAAATCATTCCCGATATCGCGTTTGAAGAAGAAGAGGAAATAGAAGAGGACACGGGCGGCTTGGATGAATCCTCCAGCCAGGTTGTTAAATTTGTCGACCAGGTCCTAATTACTGCTTTTCGCAATAGCGCCTCCGATATTCACATCGAGCCGTCACCGCTCACACGTAAAACCCTTATCCGATTCCGAACCGATGGCGTTTGTCATGAATATGTTCAGGTGCCCAATAGAATGGCTCCTGCAATTGTTTCGCGACTCAAAATTATGGCCGATATGGACATCGCGGAAAGGCGACTTCCCCAGGACGGTAAAATAAAGCTAAAACGCAAAGGTATTCCCGCCTTTGAATTGCGAGTTTCCTCAATGCCGACCGCCGGAGGATATGAGGATGTCGTATTGCGAATCCTGGCCAACTCAATGGCCTATAAATTAGACGAAATTGGTTTGAATGATCGCAATCTAAGCATCCTGCAAAAAGTGATTGGCCGTCCTTATGGGTTGATTCTATGCGTCGGACCCACAGGGTCTGGAAAAACCACAACCCTGCATGCTGCCTTGGCGCATGTAAACCATCCCGGCGTCAAAATCTGGACCGCTGAAGATCCGGTAGAAATCACCCAGGCAGGCTTACGGCAGGTCCAGGCTAGATCAAAAATCGGACTCGATTTTGCCAGAATCATGCGAGGCTTTTTAAGGCTGGATCCGGATATTATAATGATCGGTGAAATGCGGGATCGAGAAACCGCCTCTATTGGTATCGAAGCTTCTCTGACCGGACATCTGGTATTTTCGACCTTGCACACCAACAATGCGCCGGAAACACTTACCCGGCTTCTTGACATGGGAATAAATGCACTGAATCTCTCTGATGCCTTTCTGGCCGTACTCGCCCAGCGGTTGGTTCGAAGACTGTGCAGTAAATGCAAGGAATCATATAATCCCTCCCAGGAAGAATTCGATGATATCCAATCCGATTACGGCCAAGAAGCGTTATCAAAAGCTGGATATATTTACAATTCTCAAACCAAACTTTTTCGCTCACTAGGCTGTGAAAAATGCAGTGGCTCGGGATTCAAGGGGCGGGTGGGCATTCATGAATTAATGGAAGGAACCCCTGAGATTAAACAACTGATTAAAAAAAATGCCACCTCGCACGATCTATCCGTACAAGCCGTCGAACAAGGAATGACAACGCTGAAACAGGATGGCATCCGCAAAGTATTTCAAGGATTGAGCGATATTCATGAAGTGCGTCGGGTTTCCATTGAGTAACGCATAATGATCCAGAGAAACGTTTTGTAAAGGATAAACCTAACGTCTAGACGCTATCTCTAATATCAGAGCCGCTGGCCTCGGCCGAATAAACCTCTTGGGAGGCCCTATTGTTAAATAAACCTGCAAAAAGCTAATATCAACACCGATGGATTTTAACTTATAAACTGTGAAAAAATAAGAAATTAAATTCAGAACCATTCGCCCGAAATCCAGTGTATTAGGCACGACCACTGACATTTGTGTTGCATCCAATTTTACGAAACGTCAGTAGTTCTGAATTTAGGTGACAATCATGCAAAAAAAAGCATTGATAGTTGACAGCCATTTTTTCTTTGTTGAATTTTTAAGTGAGTTGCTCACGAAACGGGGCTATCAGGTAATAAAAGCCTATGACGGCAAGGAGGGTATCGGGAAATTGGAGGATTTTACCGTTGACATACTTTTTGCCGACCTCGTACTGCCGAAAATCGACGGCAAACAGCTGTTCCGGTTCATCCGCAAAAAATATGTCGATCGGTATTTTCCCATAATAGCCTTGTCCGGGATAATGATCGAAAATCTCGGCTCGCTTGATGAGATCGGAGCCGATTATTTTATTGCCAAAGGTCCGACTGATAAATTGAAGGTTAAGCTTAACGATTTTTTAACGGAAATAGAGACCCAGCGTTTTTCTCCTCCGGCTGATAAAAAAATTCTGGCTCCCGGCAATATTTACCCCAGACGCGATGCTGTGGAGTTGGTTAAATCTCTTCAATTCCATCAGGCGGTGATTGAGTGTGCTGCCATCGGAATTATCATCGTCGACAAAGACACACGTATCATCAATGCTAATCCTGCTTTGCTTGAAATCGTCGGCAAAACTTTGGTTGATGTCATCAACTGTCCCGTGATCAAGCTTTTTGACGAAAAGAGCAGGGCTAAACTAAAGAATGGGCTTGAACTGGTGGTGCAACAATCTAATCTAAAGAAGCTTTCCTTTCTTACGACATTCCATTCCCGGGTGATGAACACCCTTATTTCACCTATCAGACTGACCGAAAGTACTGTCGGCTGGGTAATTGTCATCGAACCTGTATCGCAAGATAACTGCGAAACGTGAATTCAACTATCGAACTCCCTTCAAAATAAGAAGTAACTGCCGCCGAAAATATGATCCTGATTCCGCTTGCAGTTATGTGCTGACTTTGGTATGAATCCTATCTTTGCGCGACCCATGCTCTTAGAAAGGAATGCAGCAAGATGAAACGTGTCGCAATCGTAGGGGCCACTGGATACGCTGGTGCGGAGCTTGTCAGGATTTTGTCGGGCCATCCTGACACCAAATTAACCGTCTTGACATCGCGCCAGTATGCCGGGCAGAGATTCGATCAGGTGTATCCAGCTATGGGCGGCTTGGTCGATCTCGTCTGTGAAGAGTATTCAAGCGATTGCATCGTCAGCGAAGCCGATGTCGTGTTTATGGCGCTTCCCCACCGGCTTCCGATGACTTTTGTACCGGATATCATAAAGCAAGGGCTGAAAGTAATTGATCTTTCGGCAGATTTTCGTTTCAACGATGCCGCCATCTATGAATCGGCCTACCAGCAGCACGCGGCAAAGGATTTGCTGAAATCCTCCGTTTACGGTCTCAGTGAAATATACACCGATCGGATCAAAACGGCCATGCTCATCGGAAACCCAGGATGCTATCCAACCAGTGTGCTGTTGCCGCTTGTTCCGCTGATAAAGCAGGGCCTTTTGGATCCCGCAACCCTTGTGGCCGATTCAAAATCCGGCGTCAGCGGTGCCGGACGTTCCCTTTCACAGGCATCTCATTACTGTGAAGTCAATGAATCCTTTAAAGCTTACAAGGTAGCCGTCCACCGCCACAACCCGGAAATGGACGCAGTGCTGAGCAGTGAGGCCCGGAAACTTGTATCCATCACGTTCGTACCGCATCTGGTCCCGATGACGCGCGGCATGCTCACCACCATTTACGCAACGCCCATATCTGCTCTGAAATCCCAAGATATTCTCGATTGTTATAAATCGTTCTATTCCCGGCGGCCTTTTATCCGGGTCTGTCCCTTGGACAAACAACCGGACACGCTGCACGTGCGTGGCACCAACTACTGTGACATAGGGTTCAAACTCGATGATCGCAACCACCGTTTGATTCTTATCTCGGCAATCGATAACCTTGTGAAGGGTGCAGCCGGTCAGGCTGTCCAGAACATGAACCTCATGATGGGATTTGATGAGACGGCCGGGTTGTTGCATGTGCCTTATCCTTTGTAGTATACCGAGCATAGAACAACGTATAATGCGATCAACCGACAACCTACGAACAACAACAACCGGCCAGCATGCAAAGACCCAACACCTGCAACAGAAACCAGGATCAGACTGTAAGTCGTCTTGACATCAATATATTATTGAATTAGAAAGAGCGCATCCGGATAATGCTATCCGGTAAATTGGAAATAATTGATTCAGACAATTTGACTTAAAAGGAGGTTAAAGATGACAGCAAAGTTGATCAAGGGAACAGAAATTCGTGAAGTAATTCTGGAAGAAGTTAAATCGGGAGTGGAACAAATTAAAGAGGAGCATGGGGTTGTCCCCGGACTTGTTACCATTTTGGTGGGCGAAAATCCCGCTTCCATATCCTATGTTACGCTGAAGATTAAAACCGCCGAACGACTCGGATTCAAAGAAATACAAGACAGTCAACCCGAAGATATTTCCGAAGAAGATCTTCTGGCCCTGGTCGATAAGTATAACAAGGACGATAGCATCAACGGAATTTTAGTTCAGCTACCCCTGCCGAAACACATTAATGAAAAAAAGGTCCTCAATGCCATCGATCCGGACAAAGATGTGGACGGTTTTCACCCTGTAAATGTCGGTCGTTTGATGATCGGGGGGGATGAGGTCAAATTTCCACCATGCACGCCGGCAGGTATTCAGGAAATGATCGTTCGGACCGGTGTGGAGACCAGCGGTGCTGAAGTTGTCGTGGTCGGCCGCTCCAATATTGTCGGCAAACCGATTGCAAACATGATGCTGCAAAAGGGTCCTGGCGCCAACTCGACGGTCACGGTTGTTCACACTCGCACGAAAGATTTGGAAGGGCACTGTAAACGAGCCGACATTTTGATCGTTGCTGCCGGTGTTCCCGGACTCGTCAAACCGGAATGGATCAAACCAGGAGCCTGCGTCATTGATGTCGGTGTTAACCGCGTTGGCGAAAAAATTAGCGAGAAAACCGGCAAAAAGATTGCCATTTTAAAAGGTGATGTCGATTTTGACGAAGCCAAAGAAATTGCCGGCAGCATTACACCGGTCCCGGGCGGCGTCGGGCCCATGACGGTCACTATGTTGATGGTCAACACCTTGAAGTCGCTGAAATTTAAGCTTGGCATCGCGTAGCGGCTTACGACCTTAATCCTTACCTGTTTTCGCGGTCGAAACAGCTGGCCGTGCCGGAAATCCGTATCCAAACATTGCAAAATTTAGTTTGACCATGGGGAAAGGTAATTTAGGCTGAAAGCTCAAGGCTAAAGGTGAAAAAATTTCAATTGCGTTTTGGTCTGAGCTTCAGCCGAACTAGTTCGGATGCCGGGTAATAACAACGTACCGAGATTCCAACAAATTGTGCGATACGGACAGATCGGTCTGTTTTGACAGACGCTGATTTTGTATGGCCTTGAAAAACTTGACAAAATTGCCGTTTTTCTATATAGTTATAAACTAAGATAAGTTATAAACGAAAAGGCAAAGTCACCGAAAGATGGCGGCGCAAAACCGTGGGTCTAAAGCCGTTGAGGCCAAGACAGCCAGGTTACCGAAATTTAACACTTGCGACGCCTGCGGGTGGATACACCCGAAGGCGTTTTTGTTTTAGGTGTTCACCTTTGCTTCATATATGCCGATAATATTATTAAGTGTGTCTAAATATTTCGTTTCAAACCATAGTGTACGACCGGCCATCCGTTTGAGGTAGATTGATCATGAAAAAGAAAATCTCATTTGTTATATTAAGCAGCAGCGGCGCACCCGCAAAACAGATTTGTACATCCAAATCCTCGATATTTCTGTTTGGGGTCGTCCTTATTAGCGTATTCACGGCTGTTGGCTATATTATTTACGATTACTATAACTTGAGGGGGGCTGCATCACAGCTTCAAAACCGTGACCGACATATTTCAAGTCAAATGGACGAGATTCGCCTTCAACGCAAGCAAATTCAAGAATTTGCAGGTGAAATAAATGGCTTAAAAGCCAAGCTGGTGGAATTAAACAGCTTTGAGAAAAAAATTCGTATTATTGCCAATATCGGAAAACCGAGTAAGTCTGATGGTATTTTTGGCGTAGGTGGTTCCATTCCCGAAGATTTGGATGGCCGGATTCCTCTCAAAGAGAAACATTATAGTCTCATTCGAGATATGCACGAGCAGATTGAGGAGCTTGACCGAGCCTCCGCAAGTCAACAAGCTGAGTTGACGCTACTTCTCAAGTCTCTCGAAGATCAACAGAATCTTTTGGCATCGACACCGGCGATCCGCCCGCTACCCGAAAATACTAAATCCTGGATAACCTCCAGGTTTGGATACCGTAAATCCCCGTTTACAGGTCGACGTGAGATGCACAAAGGACTCGACATTGCCTCTCGCAAAGGGACGTCGATCCTGGCCACCGCCGACGGCGTTGTCACCTTTGCCGGTAAGAAAGGTCTCCTGGGCCTAACCATTGTAATCGATCATGGACATGGTATGAAAACTCGCTACGGGCACAATCACAAATTGTTGAAAAAGCGGGGTGACAAAGTCAAACGTTGGGAACCCATCGCTCTGATGGGCAACACCGGGCGCAGTACCGGTCCTCATACGCACTATGAGGTCCACCTAAACGGGATCCCGGTCAATCCTGAAAAGTATATCTTGAACTGAGAAAATTGTAAGAAACTATCCACCGAAAAAAAAATCGGTATCTAGCCCCCGCCTTGGGTCCGAGGTAACAACCTCCACAACATCCGGGCAGTAGAAATCTCAATAACGCTAGCAACAAAGATCAATTTTATGGGATTATCTTTTTGTTATTTTTCATTATATCTCTTTTTCTCACCTAAATAACTTATTGGTTAATTTGCTTCTTTTTTTCCAAAAGATTGTTAAAATAATAGTAGCTTGTTAAGCAATTAAATCTTGAGACCGGCTATTATTCTGTTATAATGCTAAATTATTACCCAATTGGCGCAGAACGCATGCGCCAGGAGTAGCCTCGATATGGTATTCAATTTATTAACAAAAGTATTTGGCAGCAAAAACGAACGGGAATTAAAGCAGATTCAACCCCTGGTTGACAAAATAAACGCTATAGAACCTGAAGTGCAGGCTTTATCGGACGATGAGCTTAAAGCACAAACCGCCGAATTCAAACAGCGCCTTGATCGGGGTGAAACCATTGATGACCTTCTTCCGGAAGCATTTGCCACGGTCAGGGAAGCCTCGATACGCACCTTGGGTATGCGGCATTTTGATGCTCAGCTGATCGGCGGGATCGTTCTTCATCAAGGCCGGATTGCAGAAATGAAAACCGGTGAAGGCAAAACGCTAGCCGCCACGCTACCGGCTTACTTAAATGCATTATCCGGAAAAGGTGTGCACATCATTACCGTCAACGATTATCTAGCCCGACGAGATACCGAATGGATGGGTCATATCTATGGATTTCTGGGTTTGTCGGTGGGGACCATCATGCATGGACTGGATGATGCGGAACGGTTGGCGTCCTATGGCGCCGACATTACCTACGGGACGAATAATGAGTTTGGTTTTGATTATTTGAGAGACAATATGAAGTTCGATCGAGATTCTCTGGTTCAGGGCGAACTTCATTTTGCCGTTGTGGACGAGGTCGACAGTATTTTGATCGATGAGGCCAGAACGCCATTGATTATTTCGGGACCGGCTGAAAAATCAACCGATTTATACTACCAAATCAATAGTTTGATTCCGCGTCTAAGCAAAGATGTCCATTATACTATTGATGAGAAGGCTCGTTCGGCGATTTTAAGTGAAGAGGGTGTCGCCAAAGCCGAGAAACTACTTAAAGTCGATAATATTTTTGATCCTAAAAACATAGAGCTTTTACATCACATCAACCAGGCCCTCAAGGCACATGCCCTATTTAAGCGGGATGTCGACTATATTGTCAAGGATGGGGGAGTCATCATCGTTGATGAATTTACTGGACGTCTGATGCCCGGGCGTCGCTACAGTGAGGGGTTGCATCAGGCCCTCGAAGCTAAGGAAAACGTCAAGATCGAAAACGAGAACCAGACGCTGGCCACGATTACCTTCCAAAATTATTTCAGAATGTACACAAAACTATCCGGTATGACCGGTACAGCGGATACCGAGGCAGCTGAATTTAAGAAGATATACGATCTGGATGTGGTAGTGATTCCAACCAATATGCCCATGATACGCCTGGATGCCCCTGATGTGATCTATAAAACCCGCAGAGAAAAATTTAACGCAGCCATGGACGAAATTGTAGAATTGCACAAAAAGGGGCAGCCGGTCCTGGTGGGCACCATTTCCATCGATGTCTCCGAAGATTTCAGTAAAAAATTGAAAAAACGGGGTATCAAACATAGCGTCTTAAATGCCAAAAATCATGAAAAAGAGGCCGAAATCATTGCCCAGGCCGGCCAGATGGGGGCGGTGACGATTTCCACCAACATGGCCGGACGAGGCACGGATATTGTCCTGGGGGAAGGCGTCACGGATTTAGGCGGGCTCCACATCCTCGGCACGGAACGGCATGAAAGCCGCCGCATTGACAATCAGCTGCGCGGTCGCTCCGGCCGGCAGGGGGATCCCGGTTCCTCTCGATTTTATCTGTCCCTTGAAGATGATCTTTTGCGTATTTTTGGCGGCGAGCGTATCACCGGAATCATGGAGAAACTGGGTATGGAGGAGGGAGAGCCCATTGAGCACAACATGATCAGCCGGGCTATCGAAAACGCCCAGGCCAAGGTTGAAGGACACAATTTCGACATACGCAAACAACTGATCGAGTATGATGACGTCATGAACCAGCAGCGGGAGGTGATTTACCGGCAACGCCGGGAAGCCCTGGCCGGCAAAAGTCTGAAAGACTCGATTATTGAGATGATCCGTGATAAAGCCGAAGAGATCGCCAATGCCACCACCGGTGATGAGGTCCATGCAGAAGAGTGGGATCAAAAGGAAATTCGAGATGCCGTTTATAAACAATTTAATTTCCGCTTAAACTCCTTTAACGACGAAACCCTGGATGGACTCAACCGGGACGGTCTGGCCGAGTTGATTTTTGAGGCCGCCGCAAACGTCTATGAAGAACGCGAAGCAACCATTGGTTCAGATGAATTCAGACAATTGGAGCGGGTGGTCATGCTCCAGACCGTCGACAGCCTGTGGAAAGATCATTTGCTTTCCATGGATCATCTCAAAGAAGGCATCGGATTGAGGGGATATGCCCAGCAAAATCCGCTGATCGTATACAAAAAAGAAGGGTATGAGTTGTTCCAGGGCATGATCGATCGGATCCAGGAAGAGACCCTGGGCATTCTGTACCGTATCCAGATAGCCGAACCTCAGCGAATAGATGATCTACGGAAACCCCAGGAGCAACAGATGGTTTTCTCAGGTGGTGGCGAATCGGTGAAGAAAAAACCGCAAACGCGATCCGGCGGAAAAATCGGGCGCAATGCGCCCTGTCCATGCGGCAGCGGGAAAAAATATAAGAAATGTTGCGGCAGATAGGCGACCGTTAGTGAGAAAATTTTCAACTAGGCCCTTTACAAATATCAAATCAAGTGCTTATTATTAATTAGTTTAGCATAGTTATCATTGGGTGTAATTCTGTGGGACAACATGATTCTGAAATAGAGGAGGATGTCGGTTCCGAAACCGACCTGGATATTGAAGAGCCACCTATGTATAAAGTGATGCTCCTCAATGATGACTACACAACCATGGAATTTGTGGTTGAAGTGCTGGTCTATGTTTTTCAGAAGTCATCGGACGAAGCCATGCGAATTATGCTTAATGTACACCGAATTGGCATTGGGGTTTGCGGCGTGTATCCATATGAAGTCGCAGAAACCAAGGTGGACACGGTGGATACTTTAGCCCGGGAAAACGGGTTCCCCTTAAAATGCATCATGGAAAGAGAATAAATTATGATCAGCAAAGAACTCAGTGCTACTCTTGGCTTTGCTGTCAGAGAGGCAAAAAAAAGACGTCACGAATATGTCAGTATCGAACACATTCTTTTTGCTATCCTGTACGATCCAACCGGTATCGATATTGTTGAAAATTGTGGTGGCAATGTCGAAAGCCTGATCAATTCAATTGAAGACTTTTTTGAGGAAAAAATTGAACGGATCCCTGCCGGCAACGAATATGTGCTTCAGCAAACGATCGGATTTCAACGGGTTATTCAGCGGGCGGTAAATCATGCCCGCTCAGCCGAAAAACCGGAAGTGACTGTCAGTGATATACTGGCTTCCATTTTTTTGGAAAAAGATTCCCATGCTGAGTATTTTCTCAGCGCCGAAGGAATCACACGCTTGGATGTATTAAACTTCATCGCCCATAACGTGTCCAAGAATGCTGAAGAGGAGTCCCCAAACGAATCCACCAAGCCTACCAAAGAACGTCGCAAGAAAAAGGCCAACTCACTTGAGCTATTTACGACGAATCTCGTTAAATTTGCCGCTCAAGGTAAGTTGGACCCGCTCATCGGTCGCAAGACCGAAATGGAACGAACCATGCAGGTGCTGTGTCGCCGTCGTAAAAACAACCCGGTATATATTGGTGATCCAGGCGTCGGTAAAACGGCCATGGCTGAAGGACTGGCCCAGAGGATACAAAGTGGAGATGTACCAGATCTGCTGAAAGACGTCGAAATTTTTGCACTGGATCTTGGCGGAATGCTGGCAGGTACCAAGTTTCGCGGTGATTTTGAACAGCGACTGAAAGGGGTCATTGCAGAGCTTAAAAAAAAGCCCAAGGCCATATTGTTTATCGATGAAATTCATACCATCGTCGGTGCCGGCGCCACCAGCAGCGGTTCCATGGATGCCTCCAACATCTTGAAACCGGTTCTGACCAGCGGGGAAATCCGCTGCATCGGCTCTTCAACCTTTGAGGAATTTAAAACTCATTTCGAGAAGGATCGGGCCCTGTCGCGTCGTTTTGAAAAAATCGAGATTTTTGAGCCGCCCGTTACCGAAACCGTACAGATACTCAAAGGGCTGCGATCCCGCTACGAGGAGCACCATGGCATAGCTTATACCGACTCCGCCCTGAGAGCGGCGGCAGAACTGTCCTCTAAGT
>JASFFJ010000008.1:0-32471 GCA_050124355.1 Desulfobacterales bacterium
CCAACGAAGCCGGCATCGAGTGGCTGCGGCGCCACTTTCCGAACCATCGAATTCACCCGGTCTGGTTCTATGAGGATAATCCGATTCACATCGATGCAACGTTTGTCGTGCTTCGTCCGGGCCTGGCTCTGGCCAATCGCAAGCGCAAACCGTTGACGCCGCATATGCTCGATTTCTTCAAAAAGAATGATTGGCAAGTCATCGAATGTGCCGAACCGGCGTTGGACGGATATCCGCCACTGTCTTTTTGCAGTCAATGGCTGTCCATGAACACGCTCATGCTGGATCCGAAGACGATTTGCGTCGATGCCCAGGAAATTAAACAAATGGAGCAGTTCGACCAACTTGGTTTCGAAGTCATACCGGTGCCCTTTGTTGAGGTGAGTCCCTTTGGAGGCGGTCTTCACTGTGCCACGGCGGATGTCTACCGGGAAGGATCGTGTGAGGACTATTTTCCGCGCCAGATCGAAGGATTCTGACAATATCTTTTTTATATACGCCGATGCCATCGGTGGGCAACCTTAAGGCAGGGCTTTCGTAAAGAAAGGTGCATGGTTGGAAGTAAACACGGGGGGGTCTTTGCGCAGGATAGCGGCAATCGCCTTGTGACGTCTGAATTTGGTATCCAAAAACCTGCGGATCTTTTGCCGATGCCAACCTGCAGGATGCGTGAAACGACGGTAAAGCGACAAATCTTCCACATCAAAGGGTGTGGCATCCCATTCAGCTGCCTGGCAACCGAATGCCGGCAAATTGAACAAGGCCAGGTTCAAAAAAGAGATGGTTTCGCTGTGCTTCACCGTGAACGCGAGCGTCTTTTCAGCATCAAATTCAGTTTCCCAGGGGGTACCGAATAGCAGATAAACGTAAGTGGCAATCCCTGCCCGTTTCAGATTTTCCAAGGACCTTTGTGCAATATTCAGATCGATGCCTTTGCAGAAACCATCCAGCACTTTTTGTGAACCGGATTCCAGGCCGATTTGCAGCATGGCGCAGCCGGACCGTTTTAAGGCGATACAAAAATCAAGTTCTGCCAATTGCCGTGTAATCCGCACAAACCCATACCACGGAGCAGCGCAGGGCTCCCGGGAGAGGGCCTTTAACATGGACGGGCTCAAAGCGTTGTCCGTGAAATGCACCAGGATTGGCTTTAGGGATCGTATCAGGTGTTTCAGTTGTGACATTACCCGAGAAGGTGCAATCGGGCGATAGGGATTTGCCTCCGCCTGTTCCGGGCAAAAAGCGCAACGACGCCAGTAGCATCCGCTCGAGGTGCTATACGGCAAAATAAATCCAGGCGATAAATATGGCAGCGGCAAAAACACATCAAAATCGGAAATCTCTGGTCCGGCAGAACATGCCCGATCGATAAAAGACAAAAGGGCTGCCTCCCCTTCTCCGGCCACTAACCCATCGACGATTCCCTCAAAAGGATTTCTCCATCCCGGCCGTCTCATCCAGGAGGTAATCAAACCGCCACCCAGGATAACACGCACGCTTGGGTCAAGGCGTCTCAACGTCCCGATCATGGCAAACGTACACAGGGCCTGACTTAAGAAGTTCAGCGAGAAGCCAATCACTCGAAAATGGCCTTTATCCAGGGCCCCGTTCAAGCGTCGTTCAAAATAAGGAAAAAACGGATTATTTTCCGGTGACTCAAATGTCTGGATCAAATCGTTACTCTTGACAGGGGAAAAATGATGATCCTGATAATTGGCAAGACTCACCTCGGTGCTTCCATGCGGGTCCTGCATTGTCAGCACCCGGTTCAGCTCATAGACAGCCTGTTTATAGCGATCCAGGTTTTGATAAGCTGTCGGCTGCGTTAAAGCTTCTAAATTGCGTTTTACCCGGGCAACAGCTCGGCGGGTCCACGTATCCCGGACGACGAGGGGTCTCTGACTGAGAAACAGGAGTCCCTCCAGATTGGCGTCGATGATATCGTAACCGACACCATGGCGTTTCAGTGCCCCGCATAGTCTCGCAATCCCCGGCGGCAGCTCACAGGGTCTGACCACTGGTGGATGGATTAATAAGACGTTGTTTGTTTTCACACGCAAGGTGGTTACTCGAATGATGTTAGTTCAGCCACGACGGAACTACGCTTATTCCGAGACGACGCTCGGAAAAAATGGTCCCTTGAGGGCAGATAGCACGATGATAAGGTATAATGGTTTCAGGTGTCGGGTGTCAGGTGTCAGTATCTAAGATCGCCTTTCCCTGAAACCTGACACCTGACACCATCATTTTCATACAACATGCTGTCAGAAAAAACGAAATAAGAGTCTAAGTGCTTTGTTTCATAAGTTTAATCACGTATTTTAGTGGTTTTTAACTAAACCACAGGGAACACAGAGTTCACAGAGGACCGATTTTATTTTTTTCTCTGTGCTCTCTGTGTCATTGTGGTGAAATAATACGTCACCGTATTTGCGAATAGGTGTACTGAGCCACAAAGGGTATAGCAGAGTTAATTTAATGCCGTTTTCGATACAAGGCAAATTAGTGAATACCAAGCAAGGGTATGAGAGTGGTCTCTCGAAGGGGCCGGGGCCGCCTCTGCTCGCGGCCGCTGATTTTTAAATTGAACCCCGGAGGAAATAAGAACCGTTGCAAAAAGAGTATAATGGCCTTGATTTTTCTCAAAATGATGTTATTATTGGAATAATCAATAAAGGATTGTTCTTAATTGGCAAGCCGGTTTCGTTCTAAAGGAAAGCACCATCTGTCATTTGACACCTGAAGTATGGGACTATGAGAATTTTTTTGAAAGGAGGATGTCAACATGGCTGATGGAATAGTAAAATGGTTCAACAGCAGCAAGGGCTACGGCTTCATCGAGCAGGAAGATGGTCCGGATGTATTCGTTCATCACACCGGAATCAATGCAACCGGTTTCAAGTCTCTTTACGAAGGCGACCGGGTTACTTTTGACATAGAGCAAGGCCAAAAAGGTCCTGCGGCCGTCAATGTCACCGTGCAATAGTGACTTATTGCTTCTGATCTAAAAAGGGCATACCATCGATTACGATGGTATGCCCTTTTAATTTTTATTGGAATAAGGATCATCCCCAAGGCAGGCAATAAATATGAACGTAGACATACAGCCAAGCGCAGTAGTTGTAACCGTGCAAAAAAATGGAGAGACTTCCTTAATTCGACATTCGTCGTTCGAACTTCGTCATTTTTAAACTTCACGAATGACCTCTGATGGCTCAATCCTGGATACTTTGAAAGCACCATATGCCGAGGACATGATGGAAAGAATCAGCATCAATAACAGGACGATCAGCATATGTACCATAGATAAGCGGCATACGTATTCACCGCTCGCCAGATAGTCGCTGAACAGGCTATTTATCATAACCTCTGCTGTTTTATAGAGGATGACGGCAGTTGTAAAACCGAAAACGACTGTCGCAATGGATTGTAGGATAGGATACCAGATGATATTGCCGGTTGAGAAGCCTATCAGGCTGGAAATACCAAGATAGCGGCTCTTGCGATTCACATTGGCCAGTACATTGCTTACCATCGATGCAAAGTAACCCAAAACGGCCACAACAGCGATGAGAGCAAAAATCATGTTAAACGATCGATCAAGGCTTTTGACCGTCTCGATCTCCTCGGCCTTGGTATAGACTTCCAGGCCTTCATCCATCAACATGTTACGTAGCTCGGAGACGTCGTAAATTGAGCGTGCATAGAGCCTGAAGCTGGGATAGACCCTTGGCCCATCCGGTTTCACTGAGCCCGGCCAACCAAAAGTATCCGAGCCGCGACCATCGCGATAATCCTCGGTGGCCTCCAACAACTCCAGTCGCACAAAGGCTGCCTCTCGGACGAAGGCTTCGTGGGGCAATACATCTTCGACGCGCAGATCCACCATGACCTGCTCTTTTGCCCCGGCCACCGATCGGCCCACTTTTCCGATGATTTCCTGACCTGCTTTGACATCGAGTTTCCGTGCGGCGGTCTCAGATAATACCACCTGATTAATTTCGGTTGGGATGCGACCATATTGCAGCAACAGAGGATCACCATCCCCGGTGGGGATGAGAGACACCACCAGGGTGCGCGGCTTGGTAGCATCTTTCTTATAAAGGATCATGCTGGCTGCGATAGAGCGAGTTTGTGGAATGACAAAATCAACATCGCTGCGTTTGCCTAGCGCCAAAAACCAGTCTGCCCCGTAACGGCCGCTGCCAACCGGAGAAATCTCTCTGTTGCGGGGATCTTGCAGCAGGCGGTCCGACATGGTGTTGATAATACCGCTCTTAACCCCGAAAAGCACCAGCAAAGGGGCTAGTACGGCTGCCAGACCCATAATCGCACAGGCGGAAAGCAATCGTTCATAGAAGTAATCTCTCAGCGCCAGACGAAAAATCGTTTGAAAAGTGTGCATCTTTAACTGTGCTCCAGCCCCCATTTTTTTGATCTTTTCTTAATAATCGATCCCGCCGGAGGCGTACCTTAAATATTCAATCTTCAATCGACAATCTTCAATCGTTGGTATTTTATATTTGCCGAAACCTTCATTTCATTACAACATGTTGTCAGAAAAGATGGACCAAGTGCCGACTACCCTACCCGACAACCTTGGCTTTCACTGCGCCGTGATCCGCCTCCTGTTTTAATTCAAACTTCACATGGCGGAATCCGCGTTTGCCCAGATTTCCCCAGTCGTGGGTGGCCATGATCAGGGTCACGCCTTTTTCGTCGGCCAGCGCACTGAAAAGGTCCATGATATCTTCAGCGTTTATCGGATCTAAAGAGGCGGTGGGCTCATCGGCAATTACCAGTGAAGGTCGATGGGCCATCGCACGGCCGATGGCGACTCTTTGCCGTTCGCCGACCGAGAGCTGACCGGGAAGCTTATTTAAATGCCGTTCGATATGCAGGCGTTTGGCCATGTCCTCAACGGCATCATTTGCCGGCAAACCGAGACCCAACAGGCTGATGCCGATGTTTTCACGGATCGAAAGAAAAGGAAACAGTCCTCCAGTTTGTAGAACATATCCGATATGCAACATGCGGATACGCGCCAGCCGGCTCAGTTTCTTGCGCGTCCAGGCGTCCATAATATCCTGCTTCTGTCCTTGTTGGCTAAAAAAGACAAACTGCCCGGCTTCGTCGGGTCTCAGGACCATGGCAAGCAGGTCTAGCAAAGTGCTTTTACCGCATCCGCTCATGCCGACAAGGGCGACCTTTTCCCCCCGACGCACGATCAATTCCGGCACATCCAGGGTAAAGCCCTGAGCCCCGGGCCACGTTTTGGTGACCTTGGCCAAGCTAAAAACCTCTTCGTCTTTAACGACACCGTTAACGGCTGTGTCAGATGGTTTCTTTTCTTCTTGCGAAGTTTTATTTTGGCTACCGGCCACGATGGAAGTCTCCTTGGTGACAACGGATTACACCAATCAAGCTAAAAGCTAATTTGGCGTTACTCGTTATAGGTTATAAGTTAACGGTTTCAATAGAATAAATTCGATCCTAATGTTTCATTGTACCACAAAAAGAATTATGGCGTCATATTACTTTTCTTCAAGCTCAATGGAAACTGTGGTATCGATAACGAATACGAGAGCATCAGACAAAAAAGACACACCGCAAATTTCTAAACTTCATATAGCACTCCGATAGGGAATGAAAATCAGCGACCACCAGCAGAGCAGAGCTGGGGGTATGAGGAAGGCTCCTGGAATGGGCCGAAACGACGCTCTGCTGGTGGTCGCTGATTTATTTACGTTATGCGGGATTTTAATCAACCTAGGTCTGATTTAGAGATGATTTATTTTATCCGTAACAGCTATTTTTGAAGGGAATTTTGATAGCTATTGCCATTCTTTTAATAATTCGCGTGCCTTATAAGACCCATCATCTGCTTGCTTTTGTACCCACTGTTTAAGATCTGAAATGTGAATTTCGGCCTCGAACAATCCCTCGGATAATGCCAGCTGATACCAATCATAGGCAACCTCGGGATCTTTGACAATCGTCCCGCTGTCTCCGGCGTAGGTAGGATCAAAATACCGAGCGACCTCCAAAGCAGCTTCCCCGTTTTGAGCTTCAGCGGCGTACTCTAATAAGATAAAGGCAGCGTCAGCCCTTTCCGGCTTGTCCGGCAGTGTTTTTGCCATTGCCAAAGCACCATCCGGATCGATTCCCTTTCTCATGGCTTCCCGAACCTGTTCGAGTAAGGGCGCATCAGGGGTGTACGATGGGGTGATCGGCTCGGGCACCTCTTTCTTCGGAGGCTGGTTCGCCATCCGCGGTAATTCGGCTGGCTTTTCCGGTTCAATCTTTCCCTTTGTCAGTATATTCGTATCTTTGGTACGGAGTGAATTCCAGACCAAAAAGCCGCCGAAAACAATGGCTGCAAGAATAACGACAATAACAATTGTTAGAATCAACCATCGTCCACGCTTTTTGTCCTCAATGTAGTTTTCCACAGTCTTTCCTTTAACAGTCTTAAATTCTTCACTTTTTATGATAGTATAGGAAAAGGGAATGGGTGTGTCAAATAAATTTATCTCATGAGCTGTCCGGATCCACCATTTTATATGGATCGACAATTTGATCGAACTCCTCAGCGCTGACATAACCAAGTTTTAAGGCCGCATCTTTGAGCGTCATATCATTTTCAAAGGCAACGTGCGCCAGTTCAGAGGCCTTGTCATAACCAATTACCGGACTCAATGATGTGACGAGCATCAGCGATTCATTCAAATACCGCTCGATCTTTTTACGGTTCGGCTCAGTACCCTCTACCAGGAAATCTGAGAAGTTGTTGCAGCTGTCCGCCAGGATATGAACGGACTGGATGATGTTGAAGATCATCATGGGTTTATAAAGGTTGATCTCCAGGGAACCGCCGGCTCCTGCCAAAGCCACGGCGGTGTCATACCCCATAACCTGTGCGGCCACCATGGTCATGGCCTCGCATTGGGTGGGATTGACTTTTCCAGGCATAATCGATGAACCCGGTTCATTCTGCGGTATCTTCAATTCGTATAAGCCGGCTCTGGGCCCGCAACTGAGCAACCGGATATCATTGGCAATTTTATACAGCGATACCGCCAGTGTCTTCATGGTTGCGCTAGCCTGAACGAGGGCATCGTGGGCACCCATAACGGAAAATAGGTTGGGTGCCGGTACAAACCTCAAGCCTGTGATAGCGGTGATGTTCTGCACGGCCTCTTCCGCAAAACCTTTGCCGGCGTTTAGACCGGTGCCAACAGCGGTTCCACCGATCGCCAGCTTGTAGAGGCCCTCCAAAGAACCTTCCAGCCAACCAATATCATCGTCAATCATCCCTACATAACCGGAAAATTCCTGACCTAAGGTCAGTGGAACAGCGTCCTGCATGTGGGTACGTCCGATTTTGACGATGTCGCTCCAGGCCGTTGCCTTGCGATCCAGGCTATCCCGCAGTTTTTGGACCTTGGGAATCAGGATTTCTTTAATCGCCCTGGCGGCGGCGATATTCATCGCCGCCGGGAAGACGTCGTTAGACGACTGGGACATGTTGACGTGATCATTGGGATGAATGGGGATTTTGCTGCCCAATTCACCACCGGTCATCTCGATGGCGCGATTGGCGATCACTTCGTTGACGTTCATGTTGGACTGGGTACCACTACCCGTCATCCAAACATGCAGCGGAAAATGGTCATCCAATTTACCTTCGATAACCTCATCGGCGGCTTGCACAATCAGCTGCATCTTTTCCTTTGCCAGTTTTCCCAGTTTGTGATTGGCCAATGCCGAGGCCTTTTTTATGATTGCCAGTGCATGCACAGCTTCAATGGGAATTAGATCTTTGCCGATGCTAAAATAAATCAACGATCGCTGGGTTTGGGCACCCCAGTAGCGATCGGCCGGAACTTGGATTTCTCCCATGCTGTCGGTTTCTATTCGCATCCTTGGTTGTGACGGGACCATCATTCTTCCTTTTGTGACCGAGTGTGGAGCAATTATTAAAACATGCTCGATTCTGTATAACGTTAAACGTTAAATGTCAATAAATCAAAGCGTTGTCGCCTTGTTCCTCTACAAATAGACCCCTGCTTGGTGCAACGGGTATCCGGAATACGAATGCCATATTTAAGGTGACATGAAAAAAAGGGGTTTCCATACTTAAATAAACATCCCGCCGTCAACTACAATGGTTTGCCCGGTAATAAACCCTGCATGTGCGACGATGCTATAGACCACTTCGGCCACATCTTCCGGTGTGGCCACCCGACCGAGGGGCGTGCCCGCCCCCAGCCGCTTGACGTGCTCCTCCTGACCGGCTACCCATCGGGTTTGCACAATACCGGGTGCGATGCCGTTTACCCTGGCTTCCGGCGCCATTACCCGTGCCAAAGATTTGGTCACGCTGATTCCGGCGGCTTTCGAGGCCGCATAGGCAATGGAGCTTCCCAGGCCCGTCATTCCCGCCACACTAGTGATATTGATGATGCAACCCCTTTGTTTTCTGATTTCATCTGCCGCCGCCCGACAGCAAAAAAACATGCCCTTGACATTGACGTTCATCACGCGATCCCAGTATTCCTCCTTCAAGCCTTCGAGATCATGATGATCAACAAAATCAGTAACCCCCGCACAGTTGACCAAAATATCCAAACGGTCAAATCTAGCGATGGTCTCCGCCACCATATTCCGCACACCCTCGTCATTGGCCACGTCGGCTTGATATACAAGACTTTCAACACCAAGCGCCTCACAATCCTTCTGGGTTGTTTGGGCCTCCTTTTGTGAGCGCGAATAATTAATCATTAAATTGACGCCTTCTCGGGCTAGTCGCAGGGCCGTAGCACGTCCAATGCCAGTCCCCGCGCCGGTTATTATTGCCGCTTTGCCATCTATCATCAAATTCCTCCTATTAATTTGGTGTACTCAGGATTGGATCGATGCATCAACTCAGCCTTATATCGATGGAAGTTAGGCCGGCGGGGATTATGGTTATCAAGTGGCCGTTTAGATTGCAGGCAGTACGATCCGGGCATCGGCGATGATACAATCCTCAGCTGAACACATGACCGGATTGAGGTCAATGGATTCAAAGCGTTCGTCCAAGGCGATGACCAATTCGGAAAAGGCCAGCATCGTCTCAACCAGGGCCTGCATATTCACCGCTTCCGAGCCGCGGTAACCTTCGAGCAGTGCCCGGGCTTTCAAACTACTCACCATGGACCGCACGTCTTTTTCGCTCAAGGGTGCCATTCGGATGGCTGCATCCTGGTAGATTTCAACCGCCGTCCCGCCGATGCCCATGAGAATGATCGGTCCGAACTGGTAATCGATTTTCGCGCCGATGATCACCTCCACACCTGCAATCATGTTTTCCACCAACATACCGCAAAACCCGTCGATGTGCCGAAAGTGCTGATAGGCACCTCCGAGCGCGTCGTCATCGCCGATTCCAACGACCACGCCCTTGACCTCGGATTTATGCATGGCGTTGGGCGAGACCACCTTGGCCGCCACCGGGTAGCCGATTTCATTGGCCCAGGATACGGCACTGTCGGCCTTTTGGCATACTTTGAACACGGGCACTCTCATGCCTGCCGCCCTCAGCAGTCGTTTAGCGTCCGGCTCGAGGACCCATCCAAATTTACCCGCAGAATTTAGCGCATCATTAATCGCCGTTTTCAGCATGGTTGACACCTCCGCAGGGCTTCGACCATCAGCACTGCCCCTTCAATTGATGAAGACACCGGTACCCGGTTGAGTTCGAATCCTTCGATCAGCATCCGGTATTTTTCCTCGTGGGGCACATAGGCTACCATCGGTTTGCCTTCTTTTTGGTAGACATGGCTAAGCCGGGCTCCTAAATCAGAGCTGATACCAGGGGAGTAAGGTAAAAGCAAGATCAACACACAGTCGATATCCGGTGAAGCGCTCAGGCCGGTGGCCGCACCAATAAAATCCTCATCCACCGCACTGCCGGTTAGATCCACCGGATTGCCCAAAGATGCGATCGGCTGCACACTGGCCGATAGCTGTTCCCGAATGTTACGCTCGATATCAGCGGTCAGCCGGGGAATCACTAGACCATGGGTCGCACATGTGTCCACTGCGATAACCCCGTGCCCCCCGCTGACGGTGATGATTCCCACTCGCCCGGCTATACAGCGTTGGTAGCAGCTTAGGGATTCGCAAAAAGACACCATCTCAAATTCATCTCTGGCCTCGACAATGCCATGCTGAGCGAGCACTTGGGAAAAGACCGTATAATCGCCTGCCAGGGAGGCGGTGTGGCTGGATACCGCTCGAGAGCCCTGCGCGCTTTTGCCGGCCTTTAGCACAATCACCGGTTTGCCGCAGCGGCTGGCAGCTTGGACAAAGGCCCGGCCCTCGTTTTTTTCAAACCCTTCCACATAAAAGGCGATGACGCGGGTGGCGGTATCCTGAGAGAGGTAATTGAGCAAATCAAGCTCGCGAACGACAGCCTTGTTGCCGATACTCACCGCCAGGGACAGTCCCACATTCTGACCGGCGAATTTAACCATCTGATCAACCAGCACACCGCCGCTCTGGCTGATGATAGCCACACTGCCCTCTTCTGGTCGGATAAGGCGCTGTCCCGGCAGGAAAAAAGTGTCGAATTTTCGGGGAACATAGATCCCGAGACAATTGGGGCCAATGAATGGGAGACCGGTCTCGCCAGCGATGTCCGCCAGACGTTGCTGCAAATCCGTGTGTCCGACCTCTGCAAATCCACCTGAAATTATGGTGGCACCGCCGACGCTGGCTTTTGCGCAACTCAACAGGATCGCGGGCACAAATTCCGCCCGTGCTGCGATCACGGCCAGGTCGACCTTGTCAGGTATATCGGCCACATCCGGATAAATGGTCTCGCGATGAATCTCACCGCCCTTGGGATTAACCGGATAGGCTTTCACCGAATAGCGCAAGCGCAGCTTGCTGTATATAACGTTGGCAGGATGGCGGTCGTTGCTTCGGGAAACGCCGATGACGGCAATGGTTTCGGGTGAAAACAGCGGCTTTAGATCCACCGAGGTCCTCCTAACAGGCAATAACGATATCGACTCCAAAGTTTGCCAAATCAGCAGCCACAAGCTGGGGATGTGTAGATAGCCTCTTGAAACGATCCAGGTCAGCTCTGCTGGTTGCCGCTGATTTTCCGTTTATCTGATTTTTTATATGTCCTTAATTTTAGAAATCTTAGACCAATGGCTTATCTGACAGCATACTACGTAAATGGAATAGGTCAATGAAAATTATATCATCAATAAATTTGCAATTTTGTCAAATCTATTGTAAATCAGCGACCACCATACAAGGTGGCCCCGGCCCTTTCCAAGGGCCATCCTCTCTTTCCCAGCTCTGCTGGTGGCCGCTAATTTGCTGTTACCCGATATAAATATCAATAATTAAATTATGAGGTTATCATGGAATATGACATAATCCCGGATGATGAAGCCTTGAGTAAATGTACTTGGTGCCGCAGCCATATCGATGACCAGATGGAAGTGTTGGGTTTGGGCGCGAAACTAAGGCCGGATCTTGATTTATCTGAATATGAAAGCCATTGCATTCAGATAGGCCTGGTTTCAGAGGAGAAGCCGCTTTATATGATGGTGACCACCAAAGACTCGGAAGCCAAAATTAATGGAAATGACGGCATGTTTTTGGTTTGTTCTGAAGAATGTGGCAAAAAGTTAAAAAGCGTTTTGGAAAATGAAATCTCTTTAGGCAAGATGTTTGAGACCGTTCAGTACGGGTAAGGTTCATGCTTTTGCGGAGGTAAAAATGACGGCGGAAAGAATCTACAACTTCAATCCGGGACCGGCAGCTCTGCCCCTTGCAGTGCTCGAAGAGATCCGGGATAATTTTCTTAACTTCAAAGACTCCGGTATGTCTATCGCCGAGATCAGTCACCGCTCCAAGGAATTTGATGACGTCATTAACGATGCAGTGGCCCGTACCAAAAGGTTGCTCAATCTGGGTGACGACTTTCAGGTGCTGTTTATCCAGGGAGGCGCCAGCATGCAATTTTGCATGATTCCCATGAATTTTCTGCCCCCGGGTAAATCAGCGGATTACGTCGATACTGGCACCTGGTCCACTAAGGCAATCAAAGAAGCCCAAATCCAAGGCAAATCCATTAAGGTCGTGGCGTCTTCGGCAGATAATAATTATTGCTACATCCCGCAAAATATAGCGTTTAGCGATAAGGCCGACTTCGTCCATCTGACCTCAAACAACACCATCAAGGGAACCCAATGGGCTGAATTTCCGGATACCAAAGGGGTGCCCATATTTTGCGATATGTCCTCTGACATCATGAGCAGACCGCTGGATGCCGCAAAATTCGGCCTCATTTATGCCGGTGCCCAAAAAAATATCGGGCCGGCTGGTGTATGTCTGGTAATCATCCGCAATGATGTGCTGGACCTGGTGCCCGATTCGATACCGACCATGTTAAGGTATACCACCTATTCCGCAAAAAACTCCCTGTATAATACCCCGCCGTGTTTTGCAGTTTACACCGTCCAACTCGTATTGAGGTGGCTGGAAGAAAGCGTTGGCGGTCTTGAAAAAATGGCAACGTTGAACCGCAAAAAAGCCCAGTTACTCTACCGTCTAATTGACAACAGTTCTTTCTACCGGGCCACCGCCCGGCCTGACAGCCGCTCGCTGATGAATGTTACCTTCCGCATGCCCGATGAAAAGCTGGAAGAACGATTTATCTGCGAAGGACTTGAAAACGGGCTCGGCGGGCTCAAGGGTCATCGCTCGGTGGGCGGTTGCCGGGCCTCATTATACAATGCGGTGTCATTGGATGCCGTGGAAGTTCTCACCGATTTCATGGCGACTTTTGAAAAGAAATATGGATAAGCGTTTGTCGCTAAGGTTGAACCCCAGATCTCAATCAGCAATCTCAGCCGCTGGGGGTATGAGGAAGGTCCCTCAAAGGGGCCGGGGCTTTGCTCTGCTTGTAATTGCTCATTTCTTCAAGTTTTTAAGAACCTAGCCGATATTATTTTTGAGCAGCAAATCCGGCAACGCCGGCTGAAGCGCAGCGAAAATCCCAGCTTATCGGGAAACGCAGGTTGCACACTTATCATGCGAAGAAAAGGAACGCCGAAATGAAAGAGAAAATCAAGAAATACCTGCTCATTGCTCTGGCAGGAACGGTCTTTTATTTTATTTTAAGCAACCATTATATTGTGGATGGACGCGACGTCTACCTATTGAAAAAGACATCGCTGCATCTGCATGAGACGTTTGTCAGCATAAGCAACGAAAGACCTGAAACGATTTTAAGAAATGATATCTTAAGGGAAGCTGGTATTGGAGATCTTTTCGTGGATCTGGAGATAATGACCGAGGAGGAAAAGAACCTGCTCGAAAGTGAATACAACGCAGAAGATTAATTCGAACTCTTTTTTAGACACCCGATCCGGTGGGTTCTCCCTATCAGTTTTATTTGCAGCTCTTTTAGCTGCCCTCCCCCTCCCGACAGATTACATTCAATCGACATTTGCCATTCGTCAGCAGTCGGAACAGTCGATAGCATTGAGTTCCAACGTTATCGGCCGGTCCTCTTCACTTTTTCCGGTAAAACGAATCGGTCCGGGGCTTCGGTAATGGTCATCGCCCGGGGTGGCTGCCAGCCATTTTTCCCGTTGGGCTTGGACAACCCGGAAAGCAACCGAGTTCACATCCACGATACTCTTTTCAATTACCAGAGCCAACTTGCCTTTGCGCTCTTCAAGGTGCATCAGCGGTGCAATCGGAATTCCGATGGGTTCCCACCTGGAAAAGTCCTGATCCAGGTTTTTAATTGCCGCCATCTGACCCGTGGCCCCGTTGGCAATCAGGCTGAACGCAGTGAGGCCCAGATTATAGGTATAGATACAATCGAATCGGGTAGGATCATTTCCTCTGCCGTCATAACCATAAAAATGAAGCTGGTTTTTAAAGCTCGGCATTGATTTTTTAAATATTTTTTCAACGGCTGCCGGAATTTTCCCGCCGGCTTTTATCAATCCCTTTTCTTTCAGAGCCTTATTTAAGGTTTTTAGGGAGATTACAGCGGATTTCACTAGCAGGTGCGCGTCGGATCCATAATTTTTAAACAGCACCGGACCGTAACGCTCCGGATCGAGTCCGGCCTTTGTCATGGTTTTTCGAAAATAGTCTTTTTGAATGCCGATTTTGTATCGACCTTCTTCTTTTAAGATATTCAGATAGTCCTTAACGAGCCCCAGAAGAACTTTTTCGGTTTCAACTTGAGAAAACTGAAAATTGCCATGGCTGTCTCTTTCCATCAGCAGACCCTCCTGGAAAAAGGACGGAATATCACTGAAAAGATCATCATCACGGGTATTCCACAGCCGAAAGGACGCATCATCACGGGACCGCTGGGCCAGCCGACGTAAATACTCCAGTTTGTCTTCTAGACGCAGGAAGGTCGAATGAAAATCCCTGTCATGGGTCTTATTGTAGTACGCAATAATGGTGTTCAGCTTGATGATGAACACCTGAATCTCATTGATGAATTCCAGGACGCCTTCAGGAATAACAATAACGCCGTAATTTTTCCCCACCTCAGCCCGGCGGACAATAGATTCGCAAATAATCCGGGAAAGATGGCGCAGGGTCATGCCATAAGCATTATAATCTGTTGTACCATCTGATTGTGCTTTCTCAAGCCGGACTTTATCCGTATAGTCAGCAAGATCTTCTCCGATCAGGGTCATGTTGGCATGGGTCTGCAACGCAACTTCGAGCGCCAAGTGGCTGGCCACTCTTCCCATAACCTTACAGATATGCCAGTATTTAATATCTGAACTACTGTCCGTACACAGGTTGCCAATGGCATTGGCAAACGCACGGGCGGCCGTGTGAAACCCGAATGACATGGCACACAGCACGTTTCCATCGACATCTCTGACCTGAATATCGCCGTCAATGGTTTTGGGAACGCCCAGAACCTGAACGCCGTCCGCCAATAAATCCTGGGCCAGAAAGGCGGCATTGGTGTTGGAATCATCACCGCCGACAACTACCAGTGCATCCAACTGCAGTTGTCGGCAAGTTTCCCGGGACAGCGCCATCTTCTCTTTGCTATCGATTTTGGTTCGACCGGTCTTGATCATGGTGAACCCGCCCAGATTTCGATACCGGTTTACCAGATCATCGTTCAGCTCAACAGCTTCATTTTCGATGATCCCGTCAGGCCCCACCAGAAAACCGTATAATTTTGAATCCGAATTGGCTTTTTTGGCGGCGTCATACAATCCGGCAATTACGTTATGCCCGCCGGGTGACGGCCCTCCCGAAAAAACGATGCCGATATTACGCTTTTTCTCATATTGCCGTGCGATGTCGCCGTCCACCGAATCCTTGCCTTCAATCAGCTGAACCTTGTTCGTGATGATATCGGGCAGCAGCTTTTCGGCTTGCCTGTCCACCTCAAATCGATAGCGGTCGGTTTCCTGCAGGCTCGTATAAGGATGGGAAAATACCTCACATTGCGAAGGTGAATATGCCCTTCTTTCGGACAATTCGGCATTGATGTCGTCAGTGGCCTTTTTGACCGTGGGGTGGTTTAAAATTTCTTCTAAACTGATGGCGTCTTTCCCGGGCATATCATCCTCCATCTGTAATTAAATTTTTTATAATTATGAACTCATAAAAAGTCAGATTTTCGATTCTTATTCAGTGCAGTCCATTGAAACTACTAGCCCTGAATTTTAATTTTTGTGCGTTTTGTGTCTTTTTGCGGCCATATCAATATACATGTTCTGTCTTATTAATACCCGGCCACAGAGCCTAAAGTCAAGTTGATTCATTTCAGAACTTACAAGCCACCACTGAAAAAATGTAATAATTGCAATTTTTGATAAAAAATATTTGACACTTTGTAGAATTCGGGGTTTACTTCCATTGACAGGTCATCAATATTATCCTGAAATCGCAAAATAAAGCAAAACATCTGAATTTTATGATCTCAACTTTACCCCAACGTTGCAAACGCCGGAAGGCTTCAGAGTCAAGGCGTCAAGGGTGACGTCGTAGGTTTTATTTCAAACCCTTGGCAACACGGAATCTGAAGTCCTCCGGCGTTCCCGAAGGGTAAACAACACGACAAAATAGACTTTCTCCTTTGATTTGACTGGGAGTTATTTCTGAAAAGCGGCGCTATTTATGACATATTTGTAATAATAACAAATATTATAGATTGTTTGCCGTGTAGTTTTTGCAACTAAGGGATTTAGCAGTGTTCGGGGGTCGGTGTAACAAATTGCACATAGGGGGGGGAATGAAGTTTGCTGCAATGCTCATTTGCGTATTTTTTATTAATGCTATAGGACAAACAGCCCAAGCCACCACCATCAATTCCGATGACATTTTTTACGATAACGATGTGATTATCACGCCGCCCGGGTCAACTTTACGAGCCCATGATCAAAGTGGAATGAAGCAATTCGGTTATTTTGACAACAAATGGGCTGTTCTCGCAAGTACCAATCACCGCCCCAGGGCCACCGGGGCTGAAATCTCCGATATCGACACTGGCGGAGACGTTGGATTGATAGCCGGCTCGAACCCAATTCTTACCTATTTCGACAAACTAGTCTCCTGGATAAAAGATACCTATCGCGCCCGGGTTGCATTAGACAATTATGGCGCTACCCGACTGCTCCTATTGAGTTTTGGATTGGTTGGCCTGCTAGGCATCAGGCGGAAGCTCAAGAAAAGCCGGTCTGCTCAAATTTCAAGCGAAAAAGAGCATTGGATCTTAGGAAAAAATAAAAAGGATTGGATTCTAAGAAAAAATTGAATCTCTTGCCGGCTATGACGCAACCAATGCTGTGCTGTACTTCCCCACCTGGGTCTCCTTTGGATCGATCGGCATCATGAGTGTTCCATAATTGCAGGATTGTTTTTAATAACAACTCGGCTAACTCTTCTCCTCCGAAATCAACGCGAAGTTTGTTAATGACCCATCAGTTTACACAGGTAGTATTCTTTTTCGGATTGGTTACATGGTAGTCGATCCAAATCTTTGAAAGGATGCCCATAATGGACAATTTTACTGGAAAGGTATCAATTGTAACCGGTGCAGCATCAGGTATTGGGAAGGCTTTATGTGAAGAACTCGGTAGAAAAAAAGCGGTTGTAATTGCCGCTGACATCAACACTGAGGGTGTAAGAAAAGTAGCGTCAAAAATATCAAAAGACGGCGGCAGATCAATTGCAACAAATTTAGATGTATCTCAGTCAGAAGACGTGGCGGAGTTTATTAATAATACAGCCAATGAACATGGACGACTAGATTACATTTTCAACAATGCAGGTATCAGCGTCTGGGGCGAAGTACGTGATATGGATCTGTCGCACTGGGAAAAAGTAATTGCAGTTAACCTGATGGGAGTAGTTTACGGGACATCCACGGCTTATTCATTGATGGTTAAGCAAGGTTTCGGTCATATTGTTAATATCGCCTCTATAGCAGGTTTGATTGGTTTCCCGACAAATATTTCGTACGCCACTTCGAAGTCTGCGGTCGTTGGACTCTCGACGTCCTTACGCTTTGAAGGTGCTGAATTGGGCGTTAAGGTTAGCACTGTATGCCCAGGATATATTGACACGGGCATTTATGATGCGAGCACATATTTAAGGGCTGATCGAGAAAAGGTGATTGCGAATATAAAGTTTAATATGATGGATGTGAAAAAGGCGGCACATGTAATATTGAAAGGCGTGACTCGTAACAAGGCTGTTATCACCTTTCCCTTCTATGCTGGCTTATTATGGTGGCTCTATCGGTTTAATCCATCTTTTTTAAATCCATTTATCCGTAAAACAGTGATGGATTTTCGTGCTATTCGTAAAAAAAATAGCGTCTTGGACTAAATATTATGGAAATTCATAATATTTTGCAATAAGTTATAAGCCTTTATTTTGGTTTCGATTTGACACTGAAATACCAGATACGCCCAGAGCATGAAACCTACCAATTACTAGTTTTGATTGTCATTAGAAATACAGTCCATGGGGCTATTAATCTTTAAGGGATTGCAAAACCGGAATTTTGAAAGTATCGAATCCTATATAAATGCTTTGGCCGGGTAAAACATGTGATGTCAGAATATCATACAAACACTGCCGTTCCGGGTCAATTAATGACCCGGTTTGAAACCACAGCTCAAGCGTATCTCGAACTTCTGTCGTTGCGGGGAATAGAATATTTTTTCGCCAACGCAGGCACCGATTTTGCCAGTATCGTCGATGCGTTCGCCCTTCGTCAACAGCGTGGGGACAATTTTCCGCTGCCGATCACGGTACCTCATGAAACACCGCTGATCAGCATGGCACACGGATACTACCTGCTCACCGGAAAACCCCAGGCCGCCATGGTCCATGTTGGGGTTGGCACAGCCAACGGCCTGGGGGCCTTGATGGCGGCTCAGAAGGCCAGAGTTCCCATCCTCTTCAGTGCAGGACGGACACCGATTACCGAAAGCGGCTACCCGGCTTCCAGAAGCGCTTACATTCACTGGGGACAGGAGGCCTTCGACCAGGCCGGAATGTTGCGAGAATACGTAAAATGGGACTATGAGCTAAGGATGCCTTCGCAATTGGAGGCAGTCGTTGACCGGGCGCTGGTCATGTCCATGACCGATCCGCGAGGCCCCGTATATCTGACCTTGCCGCGGGAGATCCTGGCAGCCCGATATAAAGGGGTTGATTTTCAAGGAGCGCCTCGATTTGATTTGCCGACATTTTACCCGGATCCACAAAAACTCCGTGAGGCGGTCAATCTCCTGATCGGCGCCGAATATCCCCTTATCATAACCTCATCCGTTGGACGTTCACTGGCGGCGGTTCAGGCGTTGGTGGGCCTTGCCGATGCCGCCGGCGTGGGCGTGGTTTGCTTTAATCCGGAATATATGAATTTTCCCCTCAACCATCCCTGCCACCTCGGTTTTATGCCTGACGAGTCTCTTGCCAGGACCGATGTGATCCTGGTGGTGGATTGTGACGTCCCCTGGTATCCGAATAAGATTGTACCGCGGGACAAGACAAAAATCATTCAGGCAGGCATTGATCCCTACTATAGCGGCTATCCGATTCGCGGATTCCCGTCGGATCTCACATTGCAAGGGGATTCAGCTCTGGTCCTTTCCGAAATGACCCGGATTCTCGGGGATCATCCAGACCTGAAGGCAGGCACCATAACATCAAGAAAAAATACCTTTCAAGAAATTCACCATCGCATGCTAAAACGTTTTGAAAAAACAGCATCGGCCGCCGCTCAAGATTCGCCGATTGATACGGCATGGGTTTCACACAATGTGAACCGGATCCTTGGTAAAGACACGGTGGTGGTCAACGAGTACGATAATGCCATGAAACAGCAGATAAACCTTCTACCCGGAAGCTACTTTTGTACGCCCCATGCCGGTTTTCTGGGCTGGGCTGTCGGTGCTGCACTGGGAGCAAAATTGGCCGACCGTGAGAAAACAGTCATTGCCACAGTAGGAGACGGCAGTTATATGTTTTCGGTCCCCAGCGCTTGCCATTTTGTTTCTTCCGCCTACCAGCTGCCGATTCTAATCATCGTTTACAACAATCAAAGCTGGCATGCGGTCAAGCGGGCAACCCTTGGCTTACATCCTGATGGTTGGGCAGCCCGAACGAACCGCTTCCCGTTAAGCGATTTGGAACCAACAGCGCAATATGAAAAAATCTGCGAAGCCTTTGGCGGATATGGTGAACGGGTGGAACTCCCCGGGCAAATCCAGCCGGCGTTGAATCGCGCTTTGCATGCCGTACAAAATGAAAAGCGCCAGGCGCTTCTGAATATCATTTGCAAACACCCATGATATAGATGGAGGATAAATCGATTTTTTACCAGAACAGGTAAGGAATAATTCGTAAGTACAGAAACCCGGATAAACCTGAAATAACAAATTGCAAGCACCAAATTACAAATAAATTCCAAATTACAATATCCAAACCCAGCGGCGGGTCAAACGCCAATTGTTTGTGATTTTGAATTTTGGTCATTGCAATTAGCCCTTCGACTTGGCTTAGGGTGGTGAGGTGGTGAGTTTGTCGAACCATTTGGCATTTGTGTTTTGTTATTTGAAATTTGTAACGGCAGGGGAGGAGCCGGTGCCGTAATGGGCTCTAAAAAAGAGAAACGGTTTTTTCCAGAAATCGCGCCTTGCGGCCCGGTTCGGAGCAATATCAGCGTTTTTATGCCCAACATCCGGAATATGAAGAATACGACACCGCCCGGAGAAAACTCGGCGGACCGGTGGGAAAGCCCGGGTTAATTGATAAGCCCCACGAAAAGCCGCCGCTGCCAACCACTTCCGTCACTATGATCTTCTTCTGGTTCCTCTGGCCGTCGATGCCGGCTTGGGCGAAATGGGACGTTTCGGATATCTGATCACCAAGAAATTCGGGCCGCGGGTCAGGCTGGCTGCGGTAACTACCGATTTGCCGCTTATGGTCGATAAACCGGTGGATATCGGGGTTGAAGATTTTTACAGAGACTGTAAAAAATGTGCCGTCTGTTGCCCCTCCAATTCCATCGCGATGGAAGATCAAACAGAGGTTAACGGGTCGCCGCGTTGAAAGCTGAATAAGGAAACCTGTTTTGAATATTGGGGAAAGGTTGGAACGGGCTGCAACATTTGTATGCGGGTATGCCCATGGATTCATGCCGGCACCCTTCCCCATCAATTGATAAAAATACTGGTCTCACGCAACTGGATGGCCAGGCGCCTGTTCACCACCATGGATGATATCTTCTACGGCAAGAAGCCCAAACCCAAGGCGCCGCCGGCATGGGCAAGATTTAACTAGTATCCGGGCTGAGGGGTTGAAAGAGATGCCGGCTCAGCCGCTGGCCCAAAAAACTGCCGATCAGATCGAAAAAGAAACTAATTAAGGAGATATCAGAATGCCATACTCAGTTTTCCCTACCGGGACAACCATTTATGAACCTGAGAAAGCCTACAACTGCTTCTATTTATTAAAAACAGATAGAGCGAGGCGACTTCGCCATAGTGGCCGATTCGACCTTCGTAGCCGCTGTTACTACGGCGGAGTAGGGAGGCTACGACGGCTCAAAGCGATATCACAAATCTTCAATCGTCAATTCCGGCATAGCCGGATTAGCTTTTATCATTCACAAGGAAGGACGCTCAATGCCGATACCAATGGCCGCCAAAGGTATGGCCGATATACCGTTTGCCGGAATCCGAAAGGTTTTCGAAAAGGCCGCTCACCTGGAAAAAAAGGGACAACGGGTAATTCATTTTGAGATCGGCCGGCCGGATTTCGATACGCCCGCTCATATCAAGGCCGCCGCTGTTGCCGCCCTCCATGAAGGCATGGTCCATTATACACCCAACCTGGGCATACCCGCTCTGCGGGAGGCGTTGGCGGAATCGATCCAGCAATACAAAGGGATTCACTACGATCCGGATAGAGAGATCATGGCCACCGCCGGCGGCCAGGAGGCCATGTATATAAGCCTGCAGGCATTCCTGAATCCGGGAGACGAAGTCTTGGTGCCGGACCCCGGTTACACTCAATTTTATTCATGCGTCAAACTGGCCGGCGGTGTACCGGTCGCCCTACCGCTTAAGGCCCATGAAAATTTCGCCCCCGAGCTGTCTGCTGCCCGGGAATTGTTGACTGACCGCACCCGCGCTTTGATCGTCAATTCACCCCATAATCCCACCGGGGCGGTTTTAACCTTCGAACAGTTGGAAGAAATCTGCCGCTTCGCTGCCGAAAAGGATCTGGTGATATTTTCCGACGAAGCCTATGATCGCATGATCTATGAAGACAACAAGTTTTTCAGTCCGGCTGCATGTAAGGACATGAAAAAGCAAACCGTTATCTGGGGATCGCTGTCAAAGACCTACTCGATGACGGGCTGGCGGGTCGGATATATTGCGGCCCCCAGAGATCTGATTGCTGCCGCCATTAAGGTCCAACAAAATGTAATACTGTCGATCTGCTCGTTCGCCCAGGCGGGTGCGGTCGCCGCCCTCAAAGGCGATCAAGCCTGTGTGTCCCGGATGGTTGAAGAGTTCGATTGCAGGCGGCGGACGATCCTACAGGATATTGAGAACACCCCTGGACTTACTTGCCCGGTGGTCCCCAAGGGTGCCTTCTATGTTTTTGCCAAGCACGACGTGCCTGGAATGAATACCTCCGAGTTGGCCGATCATCTTTTGAAAAAGGGTGGTGTGGCGGTGGTGCCCGGAACGTCTTTTGGTACCAGGGGAGAAGGGTATTTGCGCATCTCTTACGCTATCTCGTCCCAAAATTGCCAGGAAGGCATGGAAAGGATTGCCTACGCCATGGCTATGCTGGGGCGGTGACACACACCAACCCGGATTAAACAGTAATAACGGCTTTTTCGGTGGAACAAAGGTAAAGATTAACGTCGAATGTTCAATGTTCGATGTTAATTTTTTTAGTTAATCCATTTTATGAAACTAAAATGCCAAAGTTTCTACTTCGATTAAACTGGCCGCTTTTCAGGCCAAAGACTGATTTGAAGCCTGACATATTCAGTTCAACGATTTAGAGGATTCCGCAATGAAGCCAAAAGTACTCAGTATCCTGCCACGCAAACGTTTCGAGAACGCGGAAGTATCGTTTCCCGCCGAGCTGGAATTCAGTTTTAAACATGTTACGGCGGAAAGTGATATTATTGAAGCTTGCCGGGGGATCGACTTTTTATTGGTACCGGCAGCATTTCCCCCGATCACCGCCGCTGTTTTGAATAACATGCCCTCGATTCGGATGATCCAGAGCGCCGGCACCGGCTATGACAAGGTCGATACGGCCAGTGCCGCAAGGTGCAACATACCGGTGGCCAATTCTCCAGGCGCAAATATCACCACCGTGGCCGAGTTCACGATCGCCATGATGATTGCCCTCCAGCGACGGGTGGCAATAGCCGATCGGGAAATCAAAGCTGGCAACTACAGTCTGATCAGGGAGAAACTTTTCACCGGCTGCTTGAAAGAAATTTCTGATTTGCGCCTGGGGCTGGTAGGATTCGGGGCCATTGGCCGAAAGGTCGCCCAGGTCGCCGGGCTGCTGGGTGCCCGGGTAAGCTATTTTGATGTTATCCGACCGGATCCCGCCATTGAAGAACAGCTCCAAGTGATCTATAGAGATTTTGACGATCTTCTCCGAACCAGTGATGCGGTCAGTATTCATACGCCTTTATCTAAACAAACCTACCATCTGATCGGCCGGCGAGAACTGCGCCTGATGACACCCGGCGCTATTTTAATCAACACGGCCCGTGGGGAAATCGTTGCGCCGGATGCTTTAGCGGAGGCACTGGAGGGCGAACACCTGGCGGGAGCTTCCATCGATACCCTTTATCCGGAACCGCCGACGCCGGATCACCCCCTGCTCAACCTCTCTAAAGCGGCACGGGACCGACTTTTAATGACACCCCATATCGCCGGTACGACGAAAAGCGCCTTCCGGCGCATGCTGAGCCAGGCCGTTGCAAATACCGCCGCCGTTGCCGACGGGCATCCACCTAAATATGTTGTTAACGGGGTAGTAGCGGCACGCAAGACCAACTCTTAAAATTTTACAGGAAGTCTGTTTTTGAGGATTATTTTCTATATATTCTCACATCTGCACCACCTCATATATGATTTTTTACTAGAGAACAGACATGAACATCCACATTGGAAAAAAAATATTATTTAGAGAAGAATTATTCGAATTAGGAAAAGCGATAATATACTCTATGCAACAAGAATCATTAAAAATGGTGCCAACTCTGTCTTAGTTTCTATATTTAAAAAATTATTTGATGCAGCTTTGAAAAGAGGAATTATTTCTTTTGATGTAACTGAACCAATAGACAATCCGAAATTTTATAGTCTGAGGCATATTTACGAATCTGGTAATGGGGTCCTCGCCTGGGAAATAGCAAAATTTCTCAAAAAGACTCAGCTAATACCTGATAGACACTCAAAATAGAAGAATATGGAAAACGTTTCCTTTGAAATTGAAGAATCGGAAGATTTGATGATAGATCCAAGTACTGGGAAGTTTCCACTGGTTGTTAGAAACAAATTGAAATCGGTGAAGTAAATCAGTGTTGGGGCCGGTGCCTATCGTTTTATGTATCCAACGGCGAGGGTCAAAGGATCCGTTACCGGATTGCAGCGGATTTCCACATTAGAATTAGAATATATTTGACAAAATGTTTTTAGCAATTACGTTTCTTGATAGATCTTTTGTAAGCTATAACGCGTAGTAAGAAGAGTTTACATAAACAGGAGGACATTATGAGCAAAGATGAAATGCCACATGAGGGACATGATAAACATCTATGTCACCTGCATGGTGAAGGGCTTTTAAAAGATAATACTGAGGAGTGGAAAAAATTGGTATCAAATGGGCAATTTTTTTGTGGTGGTTGTGGACGCGTAGCAAACAGCTCTGAAAATCTTTGTGATCCACAAAAGCTCTAATACCAATCCATGAAGAAGACCTCGCTTTTTTCAGCGTGTTCATTCCTCCGGCGATCAACCGCATAAACCAATGTCATTCAGGCGAACGCCAGAGTCCAGGAAAACAGCCGGGATGCCGGATTCGTCATCCCGGACCTGAGCCGGTACCGGCGTGACAGCGTTCCCTGTCCGTTGCCTGTTTAATATGTATCTGAAACTAGTGACTATCTGGTTACTTTAATACGATATGTGATGTGTAAATGTTGCCTTTACAACAAAGCTGTACTATTTAAATGCAGATAGAGCTATAATATTTTGTTATCTGTAGTTTCGCTGTAGCGGAAAACTTCTCAATCTATTGTGACCCTGGTGATATTTGTTTTTTTGCGAGGAGAATTACAAAAAAGCAAGTCAAGTCTAAACCCCAATTTATTTATTCGTCTGACTTAGCACTAATCCTAATTTGCATTATTTCGAATTTGTCCATCCAAGGTTTCTTCAACGTCTTTCAAATTGCTTAAAATGTAAAAGGAAGCCACCTTAATGAAATGCCCGCAGTGTCAGTTTGAAAATTCAGAAGGTTCGAAGTTTTGTGGCGGCTGCGGAGCAAGATTTGAGCTTTCCTGTTCAGAATGCGGGGCTAAAAATCCGGCTGAAAACAAATTTTGCAATGAATGTGGATCCAACCTGAAAACGGTTAAAGGGGTTTCCAATCAAATCACAGAGGCAATAAACCCGCCTGTTCCCACCTCTAAAGAGACCATAGGCCCAAATACCCCTTCCACTACCGGTGAGCGCAAACATGTAACGGTCCTTTTCTCCGATCTTACCGGGTACACAGCCATGTCTGAAAAACTGGATCCGGAAGAGGTGAAAGAGATTACAAGTCAGATCTTTGGTGATGTTTCGAAAATTGTAGCAAAATACGATGGATTCATCGAAAAGTATGCCGGTGATGCAGTAATGGCCATATTCGGCGCACCCAAAGCCCATGAAGATGATCCGATCAGAGCTATCAAAGCTGCCCGTGAAATCCATCAATTGGTGGATGCGATCAGCCCGGAGATCGAAAACAAAATTGGACAACTCATCTCGATGCATACGGGCATCAACACCGGTCTGGTGGTCACCGGTGAAATTGACCTGGAACGTGGGACGCATGGCATGGCCGGAGACACCATCAATCTGGCATCACGTCTGAGCAATCTGGCCAAACCGGGCGAAATTGTGGTTGATGTGAACACCCGCCGACAGGCAGAGGGACATTTTTCATGTCAATACAGGGAGACCGCAACCGTCAAGGGCAAGACCGACCCGATTGAGGTTCATCAGGTATTATCTCAAAGGGATAAACCGATTACCATCCGTCGGCTCTCCGGAATGAGAGCAGACCTGGTTGGCCGAAGTGTGGAGATGGCCGAATTGTCCCAAGCGGCCGCAAATTTGCAGCAAGGCAAGGGCCGGATTTTTTCGATTTGCGGGGCTGCAGGTACCGGCAAGAGTAGACTGGTTGAGGAGTTTAAGTCCGGACTTGTTCTGGAACAGATTCAATGGATCGAAGGACATGCCTATGCCTATTCGCAAAACATACCCTACTTCCCGCTGGTTGATCTTTTAAATCGATTGTTGCAGATTGAAGAAAAGGACCCGCCGGAAAAAGTGAGGGAAAAAATCGCGTCCGGGCTTGGATCGCTGGTTGCCAACCCGGAAGATGTTATCCCTTATGTGGGTCAGCTTTATTCGCTCACCTACCCGGGGGCAAATGCCATTAGCCCCGAGCATTGGAAATCCCGTCTGCAAACAGCTGTCCTGACAATTTTATCCACTCTGGCCGATAGAGCGCCGACCGTCTTTTTTCTGGAAGATTTACACTGGGCCGATCCTTCCTTTGTGGAGTTGCTGCGGCGGGCCTGTATTGAAATCCGGCAACCGGCCGTTGTGCTGTGCGCCTACCGGCCAACCTTCAGTCTATTCACAGGCCATCAGGTAAGCAACTTCGGCAAAAATTATCATGATATTCAGCTGCAGAACTTGTCACATTCAGTCGCCCAGAATATGTTGGCATCATTGCTGAAAACCGAAGACATCCCCCCCGATCTAAAGCATTGGGTTCAGAGCAAAGCGGAGGGCAACCCCTTTTACCTGGAAGAGTTGGTCAACTCCCTGATCGAGTCCGAAATCCTGACCCCAGATAATGGCAGCTGGAAACTTAACCGTTCCCTTGCTGAATCGGACATCCCTTCTTCACTGCATGGCCTTATTACGGGCAGACTCGATCGCCTGGACAAACAGACAAAGCGCATTTTGCAGGAGGCGTCGGTGATCGGCCGGGTTTTTCTTTATGAAATTTTAAAACGGATAACGGATCTTGAAGAGCGTATCGATGGGGAACTCAGCCATCTGGAGCGACTCGACCTTATCAGAACCCGTTCATTGCAGCCGGATATTGAGTATATGTTCAAACACGCCCTAACCCAGGAGATTGTTTATAATGGGCTACTTAAAAAACAGCGGTGGGAAATCCATGAACAAATTGCGCGGGTAATCGAAAGTGTATTCAAAGACAGGTTGGCGGAATTCAATGAAACGCTGGCCTATCACTTTTCCCAGGGGCAATCGGATGCAAAAGCGGTGGATTACCTGGTAAAATCTGGAGAAAAGAGCTTGGCCAGATATGCGGTGGAAGAAGCTCACCAATACTTTAAAAAAGCCTATGAAATTATGACCTTGAAAGAAGAACTATCTGAAGCTGATAAAATCATCCTGATCGACCTTTTAAACAGCTGGGCCTACTCCTATTATTACCTTGGCGAGTTTAAGGAATTCATTGATATTTTCAGATCTCACCGTACTATTGCGGAGTCGCTGAACGACAAGGCAAAAACAGGCATGTTCTATGCCTGGTTTGGTATTGCCCATTTTATGGCTGGAATATCAAAGGATTCCTATGACTACCTGAGTAAAGGCTTGGAACTCGGCGAGAAGGCCAATAACCAAAAAGTAGTGGGCTATGCCTGCGCCTGGCTGGCATTTACATGCGGAGAATTGGGGCTTTTTGCTGAAGGTATTATTTTTGGAGAAAGAGCACAGAAGATAGCTGAGGCGTTTCCTTCCGATCAATACCTCTTTTTCAAACCGCTTGCCGGACTTTGCTTCATTTACACTTACAAAGGAGAAACAAACAGGATTTTTGAAGGCGCAAAACGTCTTTTAGAATACGGGGAAATAAATGCGAACAGCAGAAGTAAGGTTTTTGGGCATTGGATGGAATCATTTGGTCACTCGGTTGCTGGAAATATGAAGTCAGCGCAAAAAAGTAGTGAAAAAGCCATGGAAGTTGCGGTGGACCCTTTCTATTCTCAATTTCCCAAAATCACATTAGGCATGGCTTATTTTCTCGGCGGCCAGCTTCAGGAAGCTGAAAATACGCTTCAATCCTGCATCAATTTTGGAGAGACGCACAGTGTAGGCGAAGTTTCGGTAGTAGGCCAGTTATATTTGGCCCCAATCTTGATCGCTAAAGGCCATATGAAGCATGGGACAGAGCTGTTGGAAATCGCCCGCAAGACCTTGATTCGCAATCAGAGGAGAGTGCAATATGCCATGTCTGAGTTCATTCTCGGTGAAGTCAATTCACAAATAGCTACAGGACCGAAACCTTCCTTATCGGTCATGGCCAAAAACATCGGCTACTTGGTTAAAAACGTTCCATTTGCGACTAAAAAGGCCGAAAAGCACTTTAACAAGGCAATTCAATTACTAAAAGAAATCGGCGCCAAAGGCTATCTTGGACAAGTTTATCTAAGCCAGGGTCTGTTATACAAGGCGACCAAGAGAACCGACGAAGCCAGGCAAAGCATCTTGGAGGCTAGTAATCTCTTTCAGGAATGCGAGGCTGGAGGATGGCTTAAACAAACCAATGAGGCCCTTAATTCTTTATAATAAAATTAGAATATTTTTTTAACTTTCTGACCGTCCACATTAATATAACCACTAAAACAGCCAGATAAAAAGGAGGTAAAGCGTTATGGTACTATATGTTGGAAAATACGATATTCGACCGGAAAAGGCTGGTGAATATGCTGAATGGGCTAAATCCGCTATAGCTCGAATGCTTACCATACCAGGGATTGTTGAGTTCAGGGGATACCGGCCTGCCACAGGCTCCTATCAGGTTGCTCTCACCTACGAGTTTGCTGACATGAAAGCGTGGGCTGCCTGGAATTCCAATGAAGACATACAAAAACTCTGGGATGAAGCCCGTCAATACATTACCAATGTGAGCTATGAGCTTTGGGGTCCATCACCAGTCGTTCCAGAACCAGTTCGACCTGGTCAATAAACCAATAGGAATTCGCCTAAGACTGAAGTGATTATGTATGGGTGATTTAAGCTTCGTGAAATTATTCACAACACTATTTCGAGATATATCAAATTTTTAAATCCTCTTTGCTTATTCTATATTATAGTTTTCAGAACGATGGTGTGGTCTGAAAATTGGGATTGAGCTGGTTGGGCAGTGGAGCGGATTCTACGGGATCCGACTTAACACAGGCTAAGTTAGTCAAGAGCAACCTCATGGATGCAAGGCTTGAGAGATGCAGAATCTTTGGATGCATTAAGGGATAAACTTTCAATTATGGATTATTTGCAGATGTTTGCATGTAAATCGTGCCTCCCGGACAGATAGCATCACACAGACTGCAGCCGGTACACTTCTTCATGTCAAAAACAGACTGATTATTAGCCTTAAGAGAGGATAGGTAAATGTCAGATAACTGGAAATACATGACGCCGCCGACCCAAAGTTTCGCCGGAGTGCCGGTATGCACCCATCTCGACGAATTAGACGCGGAAATCGCAATCATCGGGCTTCATTACGTCAGCCCCTATCCTCAGAAATTGTCAGAAGCCACTGCCAAGGCCGGTGAGGAAACAGCTTCGGATGCCATCCGCCGGCAATCGTCAATTTTTGTGGATCATTTGGATCATTATAGCTTTGATTTCAATGATGTTCTTTTAGCCGGTCGGGAAGTCCGGATAGTTGATTGCGGTGTGTATTAAAAGGATTCCAGCAGCAGACAATTATTTGATAACCATTGATACCGATGCGTTGGACACTGCTATTGCACCGGGGGTGCTTTTTACCAGTCCCGGCGGGCTTACATTTGATGAAACCACGGATCTGGTACGAGGGATTGCCCGAAGAGGGCCGATCGCGGGTATTAACTTGTTTGAGGTTAGACCCGAGTTGGATATCAACAACTTAACCGCCGCCACAGGCGCCCAGATAATCATCAATTTCATCGGCACGTTGGCCCACTGTGGCCAGATTGGCAAATGAAAGTCTATTGGAAGAGGATACTCAATGCCTTAAAAAGAGAATTTGGAGAAAGCAGTAAAATGGCTAAATATTACTTCCGGCGATTAAATACCTGAACCAATGTCATTCTGGCGAACGCCGGAATCCAGGAAAACGGCTTGGATACCGGATCGAGTCCGGCATGACGAGTGTTTCCTATTTCATTGCCCGTTTGATATAAGCTTTGAACCACCATTCATGGTTTGCTGTAACAATTATCCACTCTGGAATTGATATTTCCCATGAATTTTACATTCTCAATTCAGCATTAGATTCGACCGACAACCATCAAGGTTCGATTGGATTGACGATACATGATGCGCCACCAGCATTAGGACAAATCCTTCCGGGGCTTCCACAGCAGGAAATCGCTTGACTTTAAGAGCTATCTAACATTAATTAGCAAACAAGTTCGGAGATTTCCATATCATGAGTAATGCGTTCGTCGAGAATCTGAAAAAAATAAATTACGAAAAATATGCCTCGCTCATAGCATTGGTCGTACTGTTCATCATTTCATCCTTTTTGAGCCCTTATTTTTTGCAGTTCCAGAACATCCTGAACATTCTCAGGCAGGTATCCTATACGGGGATTATCGCGCTCGGTATGTGTTATGTGATCATCGGGGGCGGAATCGATCTGTCGGTGGGATCCCTTGTCCCCTTTGTCGGCGGCGTAACCATCCTTCTGCTCAATTATCTGCTGCCGATCATCGACAACCAGCTTATCGTCATTGTGATCGCCATTACAGCGGCCCTGATCTTGGGCACGCTCACCGGAGCGCTCAACGGATTAATGATCACCCGTGGCAAAATTGCACCGTTTATCGCGACCCTCGGCACCATGGCCATTTTCCGGTCCCTGGCCCTGTTTATCGGGGACGCTGGTGAGATTCGATCGTCGAGTTTTCTTTACGGAGAATTCGGCATGAACGCCATCTTTTTCATTCCTGTTCCCGTTTTTATCATGCTCCTTTTGGCGACCATCCTGAGCATCATCCTGAACAACACCAAATATGGAAAGTACCTCTGTGCGGTGGGTATCGATCGCAGGGTCGCCAGATTCGCCGCCATCAACGTCAAGCGGATCGAGCTGATGAGCTACGCCATCACCGGCTTTTTGGTCGCGGTGTCCGCTGTGCTCCTGTCGTCCAGGTTCAACGCGGTGAGCACCTCCAACACCGGTATGGCGTTTGAACTGGATGCCATTGCCGCTGTCATTATCGGCGGAACACCGATGACCGGCGGCAAGGGGTCGGTCTGGGGTACGATATTCGGCGCCATCATTTTGGGAATCATCAACAATATGTTGAACATGCTTGGCGTTTCTCCCTATCTGCAGGGGACCGTCAAGGGCATCGTCATCATTGGCGCCGTTTATATTCAAAAAAACAAAGCCTTAAATCGGAGATAGAACGCTCTTTTACTAACCCACAAACCAAGAGGAGGTCATTATGAAAAAATTTGGAATTGTATTTTTGGCGGTATTCATCCTTGGCATATTCTGCATGGGATGGACCTCGGTTGCGACTGCTGAATCACTCAAAATCGGCTATTCAATGCCGGCTGCAACCCACGGGTACATGGCCCGGGCCATTTACTGGGCCAAAAAAGGGATGGCAGATTGGAAAGCAAAGGACCCGAGCCTGGAATTTCTGTTTGTCACTGCAGACAATGTGACCAAGCAGGCCAACGACATCGAAGACCTGATCCAAAAGGGGATCAATGCACTGATCGTTTTTCCCTTTGACGCATCGGTAACCTCAGTGGTTGAAAAGGCCTACAAGGCGGGCATTTATGTCCTCGTGATGGACCGGGGAACATCCAAACCGGTATACGACATGTATCTTTCGAATGATGACGAAGGCTACACGAGAACCGGTATGGAATGGCTGAGCAAGCAGCTGGACTACGAGGGGAACGTCGTCATCATCGAAGGAATCCCCACCCCCATCAATACGGTGCGGGTCGATTCGATCAAAAAGGTTGCCGCCCAGTATCCGGGTGTGAAGATTTTAGACTCCCAACCGGGTGATTGGAACAAGCAAAAAGCACTGGCCGTCATGGAAAACTATTTGCAAAAATACAAAAAAATCGATGCCGTCTATACCGCCGATGATGACATGATGCTGGGGGCCCTGCAGGCCTATCGGGAGTCCGGCCGCAAAGACATTAAACATTTCCTCGGCGGCGGATGTGACAAAAATGTCATCAAGTGGATTATGGATGACAGCCACCCGCTGGTAAAAGCCAATGTCACCTATCCGCCGGATCAGTGCGCCACAGCCGTTTCGCTGGCCGTAATGGGCGCCCAGGGAAAAAATTTCGAAGGGTTGTATCAGAAAAAATTGCCGATTCGAATCATTCTTTCAGCGGAACTCGTGACAAAGGCAAACGCGGAAGCTTACTACTTCCCCGAAGAACCTTGATGCCACCGGCCGAAAGGCCGATAGGGGTCAAAGAAGTAACGTTGATTGACGAATGACGATTGTAGATTGACGAATTGGGGATGTCGCTTCGCTCTGCTTTTTTAAAAATAAAATGGAAAGAATTCCTTAATTCGTCATTTGTCATTAGTCACTCGTTAATCGTTATTCA